>JBJKUD010000021.1:0-36337 GCA_045563315.1 Candidatus Actinomarina sp.
CCATATTTGCATTTTGTTCAACTAATAAAACTGTTACACCCTGACTATTTATTTCAAGAATCAATTCAGAGATTTGTTGTACTAATTTTGGAGCTAATCCAAGACTTGGTTCATCTAATAACAAATATTTTGGGTTTGACATTAAGGCTCTTCCAATAGCTAACATTTGTTGTTCTCCACCAGACATGTAACCAGCAATATTTTTATCCCTCTCTTTTAAAATAGGAAACAAGGTAAAAACTCTTTCAATATTTTCATCAATGGAATCATTGGCAGTAAAACCACCCAGTCTTAAATTTTCTCTTACTGTTAATTCAGAAAATATTCTTCTTCCCTCTAAAACTTGAGCAATTCCTCGTTGAACAATTTTTGAGGGCTGTGCATTTGTAATTTCCTCATCTTCAATAAATATTTTGCCCTTTGTAATATCTCCATTTTGTGTATCTAACAAACCAGTAATAGCCCGAAGAGCAGTTGTTTTACCAGATCCGTTACTACCTAGTAGAGAAACAATTTGACCTTTAGGAACTTCAAATGATACTCCTCTAAGAACTAAAATTACATCTTGATAAACAACTTCTAAATTTTGAACAGATAGCATTATGTATTTACTTTAACTTATATGAATCAATTTTACTAAAAATAAGAGATAGGTTTTCAAAAATCAAGTACATCTAGAATGCATTTATTATAAGCATATGGATCAAGATGAATTTCAACAACAAGAACTATTTGAAACAGAAAAATATATTTCAGATTTAGTTGAAGAAAAAACAAAAAAAAGGGGTTCATCGTTTAATTTAGTTTTTTTTATCATCTTTTTTTACAAGCATCATTGTTTTATCTTTTTTATTCTTTTTTGGCATTTTTGATGAAGAAGAAATTATTCTTCCTGATCCAATAACTATTACAGAAACAATTAAAGAAAAAGAGCTTGTTGTGCCAAGAGTTGATTCCTCAAAGGTGGTTTCAATTGCCGAAGTAGCTACAAAAACTATTGTGCAACTTCAGGTTGGAGAAAGAAATGATGAAAATGATTTTATTTCTATAGGCGGAGGTTCAGGTGTTGTCATAAATGAAAAAGGTTTAATTATAACTAATCACCATGTAATTGATGAAGCTACCGATGTAAGAGTTATTTTTGAAGATGGAAGAATGTATGAAGCTCAAATTATTGGATCTGATAAATTAACAGATATTGGTGTTGTAAAGATTGAAAATGAAGATCTAACGCCAATTTCTATTGGTAATAGTGCGGGTGTTTTTGTAGGTGACCTAGCAGTTGCAATAGGACATCCATTGACATTAGGTGCAGCCCCGACAGTTACAACAGGTGTTATTTCTGCCCTTGATCGAAGATTAGATGTTGGAAACGAAAATATGAGTAATGCAGTTACTCTTTTTGGTTTGATACAAACAGATGCACCTATCACCAGAGGATCCAGCGGAGGAGCCTTGTTAAATAACAATGGTGAATTAATAGGAATTACAACTGCAATCGCAACTGCAGATGTTGGAGCTGAAGGACTAGGCTTTGCAGTTCCAATTAATCTTGCCTTGGGTATTGTTGAAGATATTCTTGACGATGGAAAAGTTCTTCATGCTTTTTTAGGAATCCTAGGTGCTCAGTATTTTGAAGTTGCAGATGATGGAGCGCGAATATTTTCGGGAGTTTTAATAGAAGAACTCTATGGTCCAGCAAATGACATATATGCAATAGGTAAAGCGGGTGCTTTACCAGGTGATGTTATAAAGAAAATTAATAATCAAAAAATAGCAACTCTCGATCAGTTAATTACCATTCTACGTAGCAAAAGAGCTGGAGATGAAATCACTGTCGAAATACTGAGAAATGAAAATATTATTACATTAGATTTCACTCTAGATTTAAGACCGTCCGACGTTTAATGTCTGAAGATATTTTTTCCCAGTTTTTTAATCTTTTTAATAATGATGAGTCCAGCGTGAATTGGGAATTAGCAAAACAAATTAATAACCACATAACAAAAGATGAGGAAAATATTCCATTTGAACTCTCAAATAATGAGATAAATTATGAACAAATTTTTAGGGTAATTGAACTTAAATCTGAAGAAATGAACTTAAATGAGTTGAGACCCAGAGAAATTACTTTTCTAACTCCAAAAGAATACGGTCAGTGGTTTATTGAATCAATTAAACATTTTAGCTTTGAAAATATTGACTCACCGGAATTATCTATGTTTGGGGGTATTGGTGGTAACAATATGAAATCTTCTATTTTTGGAATGCAATTTGGTAATCTAGCAGGGCTACTTGGTAAATTTTCATGGGGTCTGAGCCAGTTTGGTCTGATACTTCCACAATCAAAAACTCTTGGTATAAACCAAAAAAACTTTAATGCAAAGATTACAGGTTTTGAAGCAAATGAAAATGATCTCACACTAGGATTATTTGCGATTGAATACACAACATTATGTCTTGGTGCTTACACTCAACCATTTGAAAATATTATGAATACACTTTCAAAAAGCTCTGAAGAAATTATTGAAAATTTAAAAGATCTAAATTTTGATATGAACCCAGAAGCAATAAATAATCCACAAGACATGTTTGCAAATATTTCTGACGTAGAAGGTATTGACCCTAGTAAAGTATTTGAAAATATTGCTGCACCTTTAAGTTTTTATAGATCTGTTATTAAACAAAAATCTAAGGATTTAGGAATTCTTCAAGATGAAAGCATATTTGATTTATTGATGGATTTATCTTTTTCTAATTATGAAAGTCCTACCAAGGATATTGAGACAAAAATTTCTGAACTTGATAATTACTCTGATAATTTTTTAAATTATCTTGTTGATTCAAAAAGTACTTTCAGCATTAATGAAATTTTGAGAAACGCAGATTTGATTCCGACTCTAGATGAATTATATGATCCTCTGAATTGGGCAACACGTACTTCAATGCCTCCTATATAATCAACATTATACAAGTACTTTAGAAGGAGAAGATAAATGAGTTTAAATGTCGGTGACACTATACCTGAATTTTCGTTGGTAAATTATGATAAAGAAAAATATGAATCTAAAGATTCATTAGGAAGTAAAACAATGTTTGTTTTTATGCCTTTTCCTTTTAGTAGTGTTTGTGATGGAGAAATTTGTGAACTGCGAGATAATCTAGAGTCTTTTAAATCTGCAGAAACTGAAACGGTTATGATAACTGTTGCTGCTCGTCCAACAAATGAAGCTTGGGCAAAACATAATCAAATTGATTTTCCAATTCTTGCTGATTTTTGGCCACATGGTGAAGTTGCGAAATTGTTTGGATGTTTCAATGATGTCGCTGGAATATCATTACGATACACTTTTATAACAGATGAGAAAAATGTGATCACTGAAATTATAAAGAGTGATGAAATTGGTGTTGAAAGAGATTTTCAAGCTTATAAAGATAAATTCAGTATAGCTTAGCCAACTTCTCTGATTTCATTGTCGTCTATTCTTTGACGTTTGATTCTTCTTCTTTCTCTCTCAGAAAGGCCACCCCATATGCCAAATTTTTCTGAGTTCTCTATTGCAAACTCAAGGCAATCCTCTTGGACTGAACAGGCTCTACAGATTGACTTGGCTTTTCTTGTAGATGCACCCCTTTCAGGAAAAAAAATATCTGCGTCAGCACCTTTACAGTTTCCTTCTTCCGTCCAAGATGGCATTCCGCCTAAAAGTTCTTCGATTACTGATTTTTCCACATCACCCCTTTTACGTTGAAAAACTAAATCACATAAGTGTAATTTATTATTATAAAATCGTTATGTCAAGGGGGTAATATCCTATTTTATTTTAGGTAATATTAACTTTATAGGATAATTAATTAATGGCTTATCAGAAAATTGTATCAACAGGATCCATATATAAAGGTAAAACTGGCATGTGGCTCTATGTCTTTCATAGAGTTACAGGAGTAGGACTTTTTGGATATTTACTTCTTCATATTATTTCAACCGCGCTGATCTTATTAGGACCTGAAATATATGAGGGTGCAGAAGCAGTTTACAAAAATTTTTATTTCAGAGTTGCTGAAATTGGCCTTATGGCTGCTGTTTTAGGGCATGCAATCAATGGTTTAAGAATAATCACTGTGGATTTATGGAGTAAAGGATCAGATTATCAAAAACAACTTAACTTTGCTTCATTATTTATTTTCCTAATAATTTTTATTCCAACAACTTATAAAATGACTACTTCTTATTTTGATTTATGTCTTCAAAAAAGCTCAAGCGAGACAACAATCGTTGACTGTTTAATAAGACCGATACCGGATTGGAAATAAAATAATGCAAACTTCAAGAACAGATTGGGGAAGGCGTAAACCGCCTGTTGGAGGATCAAGCTTCGAACTTCAAGCATGGTTTTTTATGAGAGTAAGTGGTCTTGTTTTAGTTTTTCTTGCAGTTTGGCACATGTTTATAATGCACGTATTTAATGACACACTTAACTTAGATTACGAGTTTGTGGCCGCTAGATGGGAAACTCCTTATTGGAGAGCATTTGATTGGCTTCTTTTAGCGCTAAGCCTCTTGCATGGAACAAATGGTTTAAGAGTTGTAATTCATGACAATATATCTGATATAACAATAAGAAAGTTGGCGCACAGTGCTCTTTATGGCACATCTCTAATTTTCTTTATAATAGGAACGTATGCAATTGTTGCATTTGTTAGGCAAGTATGAAAATAATAAAACATTCATTTGATGGAGTAATAGTTGGAGCTGGTGGTGCTGGGCTCAGAGCTGCTATTGAGGCAGCTCCCCACATGAAACTTGCAGTTATAACTAAGCTATATCCAACAAGATCGCATACTGGTGCTGCTCAAGGTGGTATGAGTGCTGCTCTTGCAAATGTAGAAGAAGATAATTGGAACTGGCATGCTTTTGATACCGTCAAAGGATCTGATTACCTTGCTGATCAACCTGCAGTAGATATTCTGTGTAAAGAAGCAATTGATGCTGTTATTGAATTAGAACACTGGGGTCTTCCATTTAGCAGATTAGATAATGGGAAAATAGCTCAAAGGCGATTTGGCGGGCATACTGTCCATGAGGGAACGTCCCCAGCATTTAGAGCATGCTACGCAGCAGATAGAACAGGGCATATGATTCTTCAAACTCTTTATCAAAAATGTGTATCAATGGGAGTTACTTTTTTTGATGAATTTCAAGTTTTAGATATCAAAATTGAAGATGGCATTTGTCAAGGTGTAATTGCTTATGAGCTTGCAACGGGTGATATTCATATCTTTGAGACTCGTGCTGTTACTTTTGCAACTGGTGGTTTTGGAAAGATTTTTAAAGTAAGCTCTAATGCTCATTCTTTAACAGGAGATGGTCCAGGCATACTTTATCAGAAAGGCATCCCTCTTGAGGATATGGAATTTTATCAATTTCATCCAACTGGAATTTATAGGTTGGGAATTTTACTTTCTGAAGCTGCAAGAGGTGAAGGTGGAATTCTTAGAAATAAAGATGGTGAAAGATTTATGGAAAGATATGCTCCTTCAATTAAAGATCTCGCTCCTAGAGATATGGTGTCCAGAGCCATTGCTACGGAAATAAGTGCAGGTAATGGGGCTGGTCCAGACAGTGATTATGTATATCTAGATTTAACTCATCTTGGAGCAGAAACAATAAAGAAAAAACTGCCCGATATAACCGATTTTGTAAGAACTTATGTAAAAATTGAACCTATAGAAGAGCCAATACCAGTTCAACCTACCGCTCACTATGCGATGGGTGGAATCCCTACTGATGTAAATTCAAGAGTACTAAGTGATGAAAAAGGCACGGTGCTACCTGGAGTTTATGCAGCAGGTGAGGCTGCTTGTGTGAGTGTTCATGGAGCTAATAGGCTTGGAACAAATTCATTATTAGATATTGTAGTTTTTGGTAAGAGAGCTGGCCAAAGCATGGTTGATTATGTAACTCAGACAAAACCAAACCAACTTAGTGACAGTGCTTCTAATGATCTAACAAAAAAGATTACAAATTTAGTAGAAAAAGAACATACAAATGAATTTTCTGTGGCGAAGATAAGAAAAGATCTTCAAGATTCTATGGAGGAAAATGCAAAAATCTTCAGGACAAAAGAAACTTTAGAAAAGCAAACTGAAATTCTAGAGGAATTAAGAGGAAGATATGAAAACGTAACAATTTATGATAAAGGTAAAGTTCATAATTCAGAGCTTGTAGAAGCGATAGAGTTAGATTATCTTTTAGATATGTCCGAGGCAACTGTTTCAAGTGCTCTTGCAAGAAATGAATCAAGGGGTGCCCATTCAAGACAAGATTTTCCAGATAGAGACGACACTAATTTTATGAAACATTCTTTTGCTTTCAAAAATGAAAATTCAGCAAATCTTAAATATAAAGATGTTGAACTAGGAAAATATGAACCAATGGAGCGAAAATACTAATGGATGTTTCAATAAAAATTTTACGATACGATCCTGAATCTGACAGAAAAGGACACTGGGAAAACTATATTGTTGATGCTGAACCTGAAGAAAGAATTCTTGATTTATTGCATAAAATAAAATGGTTTGAAGATGGCTCACTTTCTTTTAGGAAATCTTGTGCACATGGAGTATGTGGATCTGATGCAATGGTAATCAATGGAGAAAACATGTTGGCATGCCAAGTTTTAGTAAAAGAAGTAGGCAATTCATTAAAAATTGAACCGATTCGTGGCCTTCCAGTGGTAAAAGATTTGATTGTAGATATGGAACCATTTTTTGATAGCTATAAAAAAGTCATGCCTTATCTCATAAATGAAAAAGAACCGGGAGATAGGGAAAGGCTACAATCTCCGGAAGATAGGGATAAATTTGAAGATACTACTAAATGTATTTTATGTGCAGCGTGTACTACAAGTTGTCCAGTATTTTGGACTGCCGATACATATGTTGGACCAGCTGCAATTGTAAATGCTCATAGATTCGTATTTGATTCAAGAGATGAGGGATCGAAACAAAGACTTGAAATATTAAAAGATGTCAACGGTGCATTTAGATGTCGAACAGCTTTTAACTGTACATCAGCATGCCCAAGAGGGATACAAGTTACAAAAGCTATAGAAGATATAAAAAGAGAAACCCTACTAAATAATTAATGTCTGATATAAATAAAGATATTGATGAGGTAGTAAAAAACCTAAAACTATCAAAAAAATCACTAAATAATATTTACTTAAATTTAATAAACAATGGCGACGATGACTTATTTATAAATTTAGATACAGGAGAAAAAATTCAGAAACTTGAACATGGCAATTATGGATTAATAATTAAAATGTCGCTGGAAACGTTTAATGAATTAAAAAATAATGAAAAACATCCAGAAGATTTAATGTTTGAAGAGAAAATAAAAATTTCTGGAGATTTAAAACTTCTACAAGAATAAGAAAAGACGGCTAAGCCGTCTTTTCAAATGATTAAAATTAATAATTAATTTAAACTATCTTTTAATCCTTTTGCAGCTTTAAAAGCTGGTGCTTGTTTCGCAGCAATTTGGATTGTTTCTCCAGTTGCTGGATTTCTACCTTGTCTTGCAGCCCTGTATCTTGACTCAAACTGTCCAAATCCTGCGATACTAATTTTGTCGCCATTCTTCATACCGTTTGTTATGCCATCAAAAACTGCTTCAACAGCTGCCTTTGCGTCTGATTGTGACAATCCTACTTCAGATGCCACCACGCTTGCCAATTGGTCTTTATTCATAGCTGTTTTGCCTTTCTTTAATATTTCTTAAACTAATTATAGTTTTTTTATATTAAATTTCTTAAAAATACAATAAATATTGGGTTTTTTTGTTAAAAGACTGATTTTATTGATTTTTTATGTTATTGAGCTCTTCAACTTTAGTTTTTACTGAATTTGATGCATCCACTAATGCTTTTTTTTCATTTTCTAAAAGTTCAAACTCGACGATTTCGCTGACGCCATTTTTACCAAGCTTTGCTGGTACCCCAAGATAAACATCATTAATACCATACTGCCCTTCTACCCAAGCACATACTGGAAAAATTTCGTTTGAATCATTAATTATCGACTTTACCATAGTTGCAGCTGATGATGCTGGAGCAAAATATGCACTCCCCGTTTTTAAAAGTCCAACAATCTCAGCACCTCCATTAGAAGTCTTCTCTACAAGATCATTAATATCTGCATCACTCAATATATCCGTCAAAGGCTCTCCTTTTACAGTGCACAAAGATGGAACAGGAACCATTGTTTCACCATGACTGCCCAAAGTAAGAGCAAACACCTCAGATATATCAACAGAAAGTTTTTCAGATATAAAATATGCAAATCTTGAAGAATCTAATACTCCTGCTTGTCCAATTACTTTATTTTTAGGCAACCCAGAGATTTGTGAAGCAAGAGTTGTCATTTGATCCAACGGGTTTGTAACAACAATAATTGAAGGGTTGTCAGAATATTTTAATATTTCTTGAGTTACGTTTTCTACAATCTTTGCGTTTACTTCGAGTAAATCCATACGTGACATTCCAGGTTTTCTTGGAAGACCGGCTGTTATTACAACAACATCACTTCCTGCTGTGTCTTTATAGTCATTTGTTCCCACAACTTTGGTATTAAATTTTTCTACAAAACGAGATTGATTTATATCAAGAGCTAATCCTTGTGGTAGTCCCTCTACGATGTCTGTCATGACAACTTCTTTAACTATATCGTATTCAGCAATTCTCAATGCTGTCATAGAACCATATTTTCCAGCACCTATTACGGTGACTTTTTCCATAACTACCTCTTCTCTTTCTTAGAAGGTTTCATATTATTGATTAATGCATCAGCAAAACTAGAGGAAGACAATGTTTTAGCATTACTTCTACCTCTTGCAAGGTCGTAAGTGACTTTACCTTCAAGAATTGTCTTTTCCATTGTTTCAACAATTAAGTCGGCAGCAGAATTCCAACCCATATATCTGAACATCATAACTCCAGATAAAATTAAAGAACCCGGATTGGTCTTATCTTGCCCAGCATATTTTGGTGCTGTGCCATGTGTAGCTTCAAAAACTGCTTTTCCATTTTCATAATTAATATTTCCACCAGGACTAATACCAATACCACCAATTTGTGCGGCTAAAGCATCTGAAGCGTAATCGCCGTTTAAATTAGTTGTTGCAATAACATCAAACATTTGTGGTTTTATAAGTATTTGCTGAAGAAATGCATCCGCAATAACGTCTTGAACCAAAATTTTATCACCAGGTTCACCTTTACATTCTTCCCAAGAGACAGCAACATCTGAAAACTCAGATTTGACTAAATCATAGCCCCATTTCCTAAATGCTCCTTCTGTATATTTCATAATGTTGCCTTTATGTACTATT
Source organism: Candidatus Actinomarina sp. (assembly GCA_045563315.1). GTDB lineage: Bacteria > Actinomycetota > Acidimicrobiia > Actinomarinales > Actinomarinaceae > Actinomarina. Next base: position 9,395 of record JBJKUD010000021.1, read on the forward strand.
GCAACATTCTTTTTGTTGTTCTCAACCGCATAATTTAAGGAAGCCCTTATGAGCCTTTCTGATGCAGTTTGAGATATAGGCTTAATACCAATTCCACTATCTGTTCTTATTTCCCAACCAAATTCTTCTTTTAAAAATTTATTTAACTTTTCAACGTCACCCGTTGAATTTTCTAATTCTTTTCCTGCATATACATCTTCTGTATTTTCTCTAAACAAAGTAATATCCACGTCTTGAGGATTTTTTGTTGGAGTTTGTATTCCTTTAAAGTACTTAATTGGTCGAAGACATACGTATAAATCTAATTCTTGCCTTATCGCGACATTGATTGATCTAATGCCTTCTCCTACTGGTGTTGTTAGTGGTCCCTTGATGCCAACACCAAACTCATTGAATGTATCAAGTGTTTTATCAGGAAGCCATTCATTTGTATTATCAAAAGCTTTTTGGCCGGCGAGTACTTCTACCCAATCAATCTTTCGATCATTTTTATATGCTTTTTCAACCGCAGCATCAAAAACTTTTTTTGAAGCAGGCCAGATATCAATTCCAATTCCATCACCCTCAATAAATGGAACCGTAGGGCTGTCCGTATCAAAAGACTCCCTTGTAGCTTCAATAGCGTTTATTAAATCTAATCTTTTAAGATTTTCAACCATTTATTGCATCTTTCATTGCTTCTCCAATTTCAGTTGGCGTTTTAACTACTGTTGCTCCAGCAGATGTTAACTCTTGGATTTTTACTTTTGCAGTTCCTTTATTGCCTGATACGATCGCTCCAGCATGACCCATTTTTTTTCCAGGAGGGGCTGTTACACCAGCAATATAAGATACTACTGGTTTTGAAATATTTGACTTTATAAATTCAGCAGCTTCTTCTTCGGCAGTACCTCCAATTTCGCCAATCATTACAATTCCATCTGTGTCATCATCACTTTCAAATTTTTCAATAACGTCTATGAATGACATTCCCGGAACTGGATCTCCACCAATACCAATACAAGTTGACTGACCAATATTAAGTTTGGTAAGTTCATGAACAGCTTGGTATGTTAAAGTTCCTGATCTTGAGACAACTCCAATATTTCCAGGAAGTGTAATTTCATGTGGCATAATTCCTACATTTGCTTTTCCAGGAGATATCAATCCAGGACAATTTGGTCCAAGCAATAAAGAATCTGTTTCTTTTTTTAAAATATCATACATTTCTGCCTCATCTTTTGCTGGAATACCTTCAGTAATACATACAATTAATTTACAACCTCCAAAGGCAGCTTCTAGAACTGCTTCTTTTGCGAAAGACGGTGGTACAAATGTTAATGCCACATCTGCTTTTGTTTCTGAAACAGCATCTTTGATGGTATCAAAAATTGGTATTCCTTCTACAGTCTCTCCACCCTTTCCAGGTCTGGTCCCTGCAACTACATTTGTTCCGTAAGCTCTATTTCTAAGTGCATGAAATTGACCTTCTCTTCCTGTAAGGCCTTGTACAACTACTTTAGTGTTCTCATCTATAAGAATCGACATTCATGCTCCCTTTTCAACAGCTAATCTTGCTGCAGAATCCATTGATTCTTCAATAAAAATCTTATCGTTTGGGTTATTTTTAAGAATTTCTAAGCCTTCAGATGAATTAGTACCATCTAATCGGATTACAATTGGCCAAACAAGATTCTTACCTTTTGTTGCTTCTACGATACCTTCAGCTACAAGGTCGCACCTAGTAATTCCTCCAAAAATATTAATCAATACTGACTTAACATTTTTATCAGCCTCAAGAACTTCTAAAGCTGCACTTACTGTATCAGCTTTGGCACCTCCACCAATGTCTAAAAAGTTTGCAGCATCTCCACCATTCTCAGCAACTACATCAAGAGTCGACATAACTAAGCCAGCACCATTTCCAATTATTCCAACTGAGCCACCGAGTTTAATAAAATTAAGACCCTTTTCTTTTGCATTTTTTTCTGATTCAGGAATAGGGATTTCTTTTTCAAAATCTTCAAAATATGGATGTTTATATTTCGCACTCATATCCAATGCTACTTTCGAATCTAGAGCCATTACTCCGTCTTCTGTAATTGCTAATGGGTTCACCTCAACAAGGTCACAATCTCCATTTACAAACATCGAAAATAGATTTTGAATTATATCTGTAATACTTTTGGTGTAATCTTGATTTAATTTTGCTTTACCAATAATTTCATTGATAATTTCATTCGTAAGCGCTTCAGAAGCTCCTATGTGATGCTTTATCAGGTCATCAGGATTTTCTTCTGCAACTTTTTCTATATCCATTCCGCCTTTAGAACTTAACATGATGAGATATTTTTTTTCTGATCTATCTAATGAAAACGAAATGTAATACTCTTCTAAAATTTTTGAAGCCTCTTCAAGTAATAAAATTTCGACAATATGACCTTTAATATCCATACCCATTATTTCTTTTGAATACTTCAAAAGCTCTTCATGGTTATTGGCAATCTTTATGCCTCCGGCTTTTCCTCTTCCGCCTACTTGAACTTGAGCCTTTACAACTATTGGGTAATTAAGCTCTATTGATTCATCAATTTCTATTAGATTTTTTACTACCTTTGAATTTGGATGTTTGATATCAAACTCTTTATATAAAAATTTGCCTTGATATTCAAATAAGTCCATTACTCCCCCACGAAATTATATGATAACACTTCCAATATTAAAGATGTCACTCAAATTCTATTGGTGCCCACTCAATATCTAGATGTTTGATACCATGTTCATCACCAAAATTTACAGTAATCTCATTTCCATTTACTTCTTCCACGATTCCTGTACCGTATTTTTTGTGTATTACTTTTTTTCCAATACTTTCGATAGTTTCTTTAAGGGTTTCATGAGATTCTTTATTAACATTTAATTGTTTATAAAAGGGTTTTGCTTCATCTAAGAATCTACTTGGTAAGTAGTAATTCGTTCCACCCCACATTGTTCTTGTGTTTGAATAAGTCAAATATAATTTTTTTTCAGCCCTAGTCATACCTACATAACAAAGTCGTCTTTCTTCTTGTATTTCAAAGTCGGTCTCAGATCTTTGACTTGGAAAAATATTTTCTTCCATTCCTGTCATAAATACTGCAGGAAACTCCAAGCCTTTAGCGTTATGTAGTGTCATCAATAAAATATTATCCTCTTGGTCTACATCATCAGCTCCAGTAAACAATGCAATCGATTCTAAATAGTCTCTTAAAACAGTAAATGGATCATCAATATCTTCTTCATACAGATTTTCAAATTCAAAAGCAGAAGTTAATAATTCATCTAAATTTTCAAGTCTCATTTGTGAATCTAAAGTACCCTCTTTTATTAATTCATTTTTGTATCCAGTGAGCTCTAGTGTCTTTGTAATTGTTTTTGAAGGGCCTTGTAATGCGAAAGATTTTAATTCATTAATAATGTCTGAAAAATTTGTGATTTGTTTTTTTACTCGTTCGGATAAATTTGAAATATTGTCTAAATTTTCAATTGATTTCGAAATTGATAAATTATTCTCATTTGCAAAATCTCTTAATTTTTGAAGCGTAGATTCTCCAATCCCTCGCTTCGGGACATTTAAAACTCTTTCAAATGAAACTGTATCATCAGGATTAATAAGATAATTTAAGTAAGACAGTATATCTTTAATTTCTTTTCTATCATAGAACCTCACATTACCCACGACTTTATAATTTAAACTTAGTTTTCTTAACTCTTCTTCAAATAATCTAGACTGATTATTTGTTCTATAAAAAATTGCAATTTCCTTAAATTGATCATCATCTAATATCTTTTTTATTTCTTCAGCTATCCATCTTGATTCATCTCTTTCAGAATTAAATTCGACCATATTTACATCTAATCCTTCTTCGTTTTCGGTCCATAATTTTTTATTTTTTTTCCGTGGATTATTTGAAATAACTGAGTTTGCGATGTCTAAAATCTTTTGTGACGATCTGTAGTTTTTTTCTAAAGATATAACTTTTGCATTTTGAAAATCTTTTTCAAATTCTTCAATATTTCTTATATCTGCACCTCTAAATGCATAGATGCTTTGGTCTGAATCACCTACAACACAAATATTTTTATGTTTAGATGACAATAGTTCAATTAAACGATATTGGACCATATTTGTATCTTGATACTCATCTATCATGATGTATTGAAATTTTGTGGACCAATAATCCAGTGATTTATCACTTGTTTCAAGGAGTTCAACAGCTTTTAATAAGAGATCGTCAAAATCCATCGAATTTGCAAGCATTAACTTTTTTTGATAGGAAGAGTAAACTTCTGCAACTTTGACATCAAAAAATGACTGGGCTAATTCAACGGCTTCTCCGGGGAGAATTCTTTGATTTTTTAAGGCAGATATATTTGCTTGTATCCTCTTAGGAGCATATTGTTTTGTGTCAATATCTGAATCTTTCATACAATTTCTAATTAATTTTGTTGAATCACTTTGGTCATATATTGTAAAGTTATTATTAAAACCTATAAGGTGTCCGTGTATTCTTAACATTTTTACGCATAAGCTATGAAAAGTAGAAATCCATTTTGGAGAAAGTTCAAGATTTAACAAATGACTTATCCTGTCCTTCATTTCATTTGCTGCTTTATTTGTAAAAGTAATTGCTAATACATTTTCGAAATTGATCCCATATGTTTTTACTAAATGAGCATACCTATATGTTAAAACCCTTGTTTTACCTGATCCTGCACCAGCAATAATTAATAACGGACCAAAAATATTTTTGATTGCGTCTTTTTGTTCATCATTAAGCAAACCCAGCCATTCTTCTGGTATTGGTTTTAATTCATTCATGTAAAAAGAATTTAAATTCCTAAAGCTGAATTAATTTCGTTCATTGTTTTTTTTGCAGAATCTTTAACTTCATCAAGGTTATTCTTCATTAACGAGGCTATGTCACCATTACTCATTGAACTATATTTATCTCGTATTGGTGTCAAATAATCAACAACACTTTCACCAACTTCAATTTTGAATTCCCCATACTTTGAATTCTCAAATTTATCCTCTACTTCTTTATGGGATAAATTTGTAAGTGAAGAATAAATATCAATTAAATTACTTATACCTTTTTTATTATCAATATCAAATTTAATTTCGTTATCAGAATCAGTAACTGAAGATTTAAATTTTTTGATAATTTCATCTTTAGAATCATCAAAATAAATTGTCCCATTTAGGTCATCATTACTTTTAGACATTTTATTTTCTGGATGACGTAATGACATTAATCTTGCTCCTACTGCGCCTGTTTTTTTATCTGGCAATGGAAATATTTCGCCATATGTATTATTAAATCTCTCAACTATATTTCTGGTAAGTTCAAGATGCTGAGTTTGATCATCCCCAACAGGAACTTCGTTTGCTTTATGAATTAGAATATCAGCTGCCATTAAAACTGGATAAGTGAGAATGCCTGCATGGTTCCCTAATTGATCTGCTTTTTCTTTAAATTGTGTCATTCTTTGTAATTCACCAATTTGGCAAAAATTCGATAATATCCAAGAAAGCTGTACGTGTTCTGACACATTACTCTGAATATAAATATTTGAGTTTTTTAAATTTATCCCAGAAGCAACTAGAACTTTTATGGTTTCGAATATATTTTCTTCCATCGTCTCTGGATTTGGGTGTGTGGTTAGTGAATGAAGATCTACTACACAAAAATAATTTTTATTCTCTTCATTAGATAATTCAACCCAATTATTGATTGCACCTAGTAAATTACCAAGATGAACTTTTCCAGTTGGTTGAATTCCTGAAAAAACTGTTTTCATATGTGCTATTCTAATAAATTAAATCAGAATGGAGTAACTTTATAAAATCCTATTCACCAATGTCTCCTTACTCAGGATTAAGAAATATCCTTCTTATTGGATCTCTTTTCGGTTTTCATGGCTTATTAAATAGAAGCCTACTGATAGATGGTGTTAATGAAATATTTATTGTTACCTCGAGAATAACTATTGTGACTCTCTTATTAGGGCTTTACTGTACAAAAGAATTTATAAAAGAGATCAATATGGCATTTTTTCTAAAAGGAAGTTTGACTGGAATTCTCGCAATCTTTATTCCTGGATGGACATTTATTTATGCTTTAAAATATATTTCTTCTGGATTACAAAGTATTTTTATTTCGACAATTCCTTTATTCACTGTTTTTTGGGTATTTTTCTTATTTAAAGAAGAAAAAATAACAAAATTAAAAATAATATCTGTCTTGATTGGATTATTTGGATTAATCTTACTTTTTATTTCAGGATCAACAGGATTGGCTAATGAAGGTAGCTTACTAACTGGTGGAATATTAGCATTAATAGGTGTTCAAGGATTAGCACTTAGCAACATAACAAATAAAAAGCATTCCCAATATATCCCAGCTAAAACTTATTTATTTACACAGTGGCTCGTCGGAGGTTTTATATCATTAATTTTATTTTTTATTTTAGGTGGAGAATTTCAAATACTAGATTCCTCTGAATTATTGAGACTTATTGGCTTAGTATTTATCGATATATTTAACTACTCTCTGTTTTTTTATACGATAAAAAGATTATCAGCAACATTTACAACTTTAGTTGACTATGTGGTGCCAACTGTAGGAATAGCAGTGGGTTATATATTTCTTGATGAAATTGTAAATAATATTTTTTATATAACTCTTTTACTTATTTTTATTTCACTTTACTTAGCAGTAAAAGATGAGACCAAAAGCTTAACCTAAAGATATATTTAATAAATTTCTTGTCATGTGTGCTGTTGCGCCCCATAAAATTTGATCATCAAACTTAAAAATCCAATCATTGTCATAGTTGCCTCTAAATTCCCAATTGTTTGGAATTTCTAAATCAGATATATTTAATAGGTAAAAATCCTGGACTTCATCTTTGTTAAACTTTATTGGTTTATCAGTACTTTCACAAACGATTGGGAAAACTTTAAATTTATATTCAACAGTATCAACAGGATCTAATTCTCCAAAAGGACGAATTGTTGAAGGATTTAAGAAAAGCTCTTCCTGAACCTCTCTCAAGGCAGTAGCAACTATATCTTTATCAGATTCTTCTTTCTTTCCACCTGGAAAAGCAATATCACCTTTATGGGTTGGCAAATTATCAGATCTTTTTATATACAAAATTTCTTGTTTACTATTTATCAGAATTGCAACTGATGCATAATCTTCATCATAAAATGGGAAAGGTTTTTTTAAATCTTTAAAATTCAAATTTAACTATCTGATTTTTCTGCAACAAAATCAATTTCTATTCCAATCGGATTTAACACTTCCCATGCATTAAATTTTGTAGGAGCATCAAAACCAAACCATGTTGTATCAACTTCTGTGATTCCTGAAATATAAATCTGATCGTCTTGCATGTATGCAGTTATAGAAAAGGGAATACTGACTTCAATATTCCTTATAGTTAAAATCCCAACAACTGTTTCATCAATTTTTGAGTCAAAATTGTTGTTTGGAAGAACTATTTCATCAATTTTATATATTGCACTTGGAAACAATTTAGATTCAAGCCAATTATTTTTTATGGCACCATCTCTAATAGAGCTTCCACTTCTTAAAGTTGAAAGATCGACAGAAATTAACAAATTGTTAATATACAGACAAGAATCTGCTTGCTCACATTCATCTAAAGTTAGTTCAAAACCACCATTTATCTGATTTGTGGATCCCCTTACTATCTCTAATTTAGAATTTAAAAAGTCTTTTGGAGCAAGATAGCTTGCTTTACTTTTTTCTTGATTAATTACAAACAGATTGTCTTGAAATTTATCTATCTGTTCTATTTTTATTGTTGTAGTTGTTTCAGCAACAACTTCTGTTTCATTTTCTTGCGAAATTATTGTTGTTGTGCTTTCAGTATTATTTGATTCGACATCTAAAAGATTATCATCTTGTTGTGAGCATGCTGAAATAAGTAAAATTAAAATTAAATATTTTGAATATTGTTTCATGCATTATATTTTAACTTCTTAAAAATGTTAAATTAAATTATGCAATTGCGAGTAAGAAAGTATTTTCAAGCAATTATTGGTATTACGTTAATAGGTGTTGGAGTAGCTTTTAACTACCTAGCTAATTTAGGTTTAGGTCCATGGGGGGTCTTTCACGATGGTATTTCTAAAACTATTGGAATAAGTTATGGACAAGCAGGGATATTAACATCTTTGCTTACTCTTCTTTTATGGATACCTTTAAAACAGAAGCCTGGAATAGCAACAGTATTTGACGCTTTTTGGATAGGTCTTACCGCAGATTACATTATCAATATAATGAGTTTTGCTAACTCACTATTTTTTCAGTATTTAAGCTTATCAATAGGGATAACTCTTATCGGGATAGGTACGGCTATATATGTTGGTGGAGATCTTGGTGCTGGACCTAGAGATGGAGTTATGGTTGGACTTGAACAAAAAGGGTTGAAAATAGGAACAGCTAGAACCTTAATTGAAGCTGTTGCGTTTATCTGTGGATTTTTACTTGGAGGCAAGATTGGAATAGCTTCTATAATTATCGTTTTTTCTGTAGGAAGAATTGTCCAATTTTTTATTCCTTATTTTGATCTAAGAAAAAAATTATAAATACTCATTTCTCTTTTTCTGGATTATAAAATACAAATATGGAGCCTATAAATCTTCGAACAAAATTAAAAACTTTCATTTTGTTTCCAACATTTTTATTTTTATTTGGAATACTTATTTTTTTTATTATATCAACTGTACTTATTCCAAACGGTAAGGCACTTGCAACAAAATTATATAAATTGTTTGGCTGGATGGGATTAAAAATGGTGGGAATTAACTTAACAATATCAGGTCTTGAAAAAATAGATAAAAGTAAAAGTTATGTTGTAGTTGGAAATCACCCTTCAACACTCGACATATTTACACATATTTATGGATTACCAATATCTATTAGGTTTTTAACAAAATCTGAACTTTTTAGGATTCCAATTTTTAGTAGAGTGCTTAAAGTTCTTGGTTTACCTAGAATAGACCGAGAAAGTACAACATTGGATCTAAATAAAATAAACGATTCAATTCAATCAGTTATTAATGATGGTAATTCGATAATGGTATTTCCAGAGGGAAAGAGAAGTAATCAAAAAAATCTATTGCCCTTTAAAAAAGGAGCTGCTCATATTGCTAAAGACTTTAACCTTCCAATTCTTCCAATTGTAAGTCATAACGCACACAAATTAATGATTAAAGGTAAAGTTTGGTTTATATCAGGGGATATTCATTTAGATGTTTTAGATCCGGTTGACCCAAATGATGATTTGGATATTGAAAAAATAACAGAAGTATTATTTGAAAGAATTGACCAAGTTTTAACTCATGATAAATGAATTTATAAAGTTGAAGTAACTTAAATTTAATTCTTTATTTGAACTGAAATCGTCAACCTTATTTTCCTCATTGAAAAGGTAAAATTCATCAAAAACATTCAGACCGTAGTTTTTAAGCTGTTCTTTCAATAAGATAAACGAATTCTTCGCATTATTTCCTTTTCCATCGACGGATGAAACAACGGCAACTTTCTTATTCTTAAATAATTCGTTATATGAATATTTATCAAAACTTAACGAAAGCCAGTCTAATATATTTTTTAAATGTGAGACATAACCACCATTAAATACTGGGCTAAAAATTAATATTTTTGAGCTATTAATTAAATCGTCCCTAACATTTATTACGTAGTCGGGATGTTCATCATTATAATCTTTTAAGAAAGGGACATTTTCATAAAAATTATCATAAAGTGAACATTCAATTTTCAACTGATTTATTAAAAAGTTTTCAGTAATTTTTGATATCTTATTATTTTTTGACTCAACACGTGTACCTGCTGACAACAATAATATTTTTGACATAGATTAATTATGTTATAAGATTCTTTTTATATGGAAACTAATGTTGAAAATTTTACAAATTTGGATATCCGGGTTGGGGAAATTTTATCGGCAGAGATTTTTGAAGAAGCAAAAAAGCCTGCTTATATTTTGAAAATTAATTTTGGCAAAGACATTGGTATAAAAAAATCAAGTGCACAAATTACTAACTATGAGCCTAGTGAGTTAATTGGTTTTAGATGTGTAGCCATTATTAATTTAGGTGATAAACAAATTGGTCCAATTATTAGTCAATGTTTGGTTTTAGGTTCTGTAGATTCAAATGGTAAAGTTCTATTACTAAAACCAAGTGAGGGTTCCAAATTAGGTGATAAGGTTTCTTAAGAGATTATTGAGCTAAACTTCTCAATATTAAAATTGCCAACTCGTTTATATATTTTTTCACCTGATGAATCTACCAATACATATGTTGGGGTGTACTTTAAATTATATTTATTTGTAATTTCTAGATAATTTTTCTTAGAAGCATTAACTGAAACAATTGGTATTTGGGGATTTAATTTTTTGAATTCATTAACTATGAATTTTGATGCAGTGCATCCTAGTCAATAGTCTGAATAAAATTCTATTATTGTGTAATCAGAATTTCCAAAATTGTGATCATCAAGCACAAGACTTCTCTTTGAATTAAAAATATAAAGTCCGAAAAAGGTTCCTAAAACAAAGAAACTTAATATATAAAGAACAATTGATGGTTCAAACGCAATAAAAAATAAAGCTAATCCAAATATCCATCCAAGTGGCAAATAAATTAAACTGTATCTATTTATAAACTTTAAAAGTATTTTTTTCATGTTATAACCATCTTTTCACAAATTATACTTTAACTATGGATCTGATTAGCAAACTAAAAAAAAATGGTAACAGAATAACTGAATCAAGAATTACAATTTGCAAAATATTAGAGGAATCAGGACACGAACACTTCACTGCGGATGATTTGTATAAATTAGCTTTAAAAAAAGTAAAGGATATCGATTTAGCAACTGTTTATAGAACTTTAGAGATACTTGAATCATTAGATATCATTGAACACTCTCATCAGCAACATGGTTCAGGGATTTATTATTTAAAGGAATATGAAAAAAATACTCATATTGTTTGTAAGGTCTGCAATGCCATTGAAGATATTTCAGTAAAAGTTATGGAATCAGTCGAAAAAATTATTGAAAAAAACTCAATGTATAAACTAACCGACAATCATTTTGTTTACACAGGCATATGCAATAATTGTAAATAATAATTTTTATTGCAAACCTTTTGCATTAAACTTAAATCATGTACCCCACAAGCCATGAACATCACTTATCTCTACATAAAAATTCGGAATTAAATGACATAAAACCAGAACATAAAGTATTAGGATGTTTTCTTATTGTTCTCTCAATAGCGTTTTCCAATGTTCAAAATAATTTACAAATTATATCTCATATTGTTATTGTCATGTATGTTTTATATCTTTCAAAAATTCCAGCAAAAACATACTTAAAGAGACTGACTCTTGATATCCCTTTTATTTTATTTGCATTATTTTTACCTTTTCTAAGTAGTGAGAATAATGATAAAGTTCTTGAAGTTTTTTCTTTAAACATCTATCAGACTGGATTAAATGATATGTTAACTATATTATTTAAAGCAACTCTTGGTTTAACTATTGGGATAGTTCTTACTGCTGTAACCCCAAGCATGGAAATTATCTATGGTCTCCAGAAGTTAAAAGTTCCAAATATCTTAATTGCAATAATGTCTTTTACAATTAGATACATTGATGTTTTTATTGATGAGTTTAAAAGAGTAAGAATTTCAATGAAATCAAGGGGTTACATGGAAAAAGGACTCAAATCACTAATTCCAATTGCTTTTGCCTCAGGAGCCATGCTAATTCGTGGTTACGAAAGAGGTGAAAGAGTTTATTTATCAATGATATCAAGAGGTTTCAATGGAATCATAGAATTTAAATCTCGAAATTATGAAGTATCATATAAATTTAATTTATGTGTTTTAACTTGTTTAATAATACTTGGTTTAGATAAGATATTATGAAAAATTATTTGACTGTAAAAGATTTAAGCTATTCATATCCTGATGGCCATTTAGCTTTAAAAAAAATAAGCTTCAATTTGGCTAAAAAAGAATCATTGGCAATATTAGGTCCAAATGGTGCTGGAAAAACGACATTAATTCTTCATTTAAATGGAATACTCGGAAGTTTAAATTCAGAAATTAATGTAGATCAACTAGATTATATCGAAGAAAATATTGGTGATATCAGAAAAACAGTTGGAATTGTTTTCCAGGATCCAGATGACCAGTTATTTATGCCAACAGTAATTGAAGACGTAATGTTTGGTCCTAAAAATTTTGGATTCACCGATCAAGAAGCAGAAAGCTTGGCTCTTGATGCACTTGATAAAGTCAACATGAATGACTTTTTGGATAGACCTCCTCATCATTTAAGTTATGGACAAAAACGAAAAGTCGCAATTGCCAGTGTTTTAGCGTCAAAACCAAAACTTCTCGTCCTAGATGAACCCGGGTCAAATCTTGATCCATCATCACGAAGAGAATTAATTGAAATTCTTAATAATCTGGATGTATCCAAAATTCTTGTCACTCATGACCTCCCAATGGCATTGGAAATTTGTAAAAGAAGTGTCGTTTTAAATGATGGACAAGTTACTCGAGATGATAAAACAATTAATATTTTAAATGATGAAAATTTTATGAAGGAAAATCGCTTAGAACTTCCCTTTGGATTTGCATTTCATCATTTTGGTGAAGAATAAGATTTATCTTTTATAAAGGAAATAATTTTTTTTCTTGCATCATAAGCTTCTTGGATTGGAAAAAATTGCCACGCATGCCAGAGATCATCCCAAATTTGTAGCTCATGTTGGATTTTTTTATTTTTTAGTTTATCTGAAAATTCAATAGCATCATTGTATAAAAGCTCACTTGAACAAACTTGAATTAAAGTATTGGGAAAATTATCAATATCTGCAAAAACTGGTGAAAGAATAGGATTATTTGGTTCGTAATCTCCTGAGTAATGTTCACCAACCCAATGAACACCATCTATAGCAAGTAAAATATCTTTATTTTTTAGATATTTTCTGTCCTTTTTCTTATCAGATAAGTCTAACCATGGAGACATAAGTACTAATTTTTCTGGAGCAATTGTAAAAGTTTCATCAACCAAAATCCCTGTCGCCAGTCCCCCTCCAGCTGATTCACCCATCCAAATTGATTGTTTGCTTTCCTCAATTTCGGTTATAATCTCTACTGCTTTTTTGGCGTCATCATGTGCTGCTGGAAAATTAAACTCTGGAGTTAATTTATATTCAAAAAAATAAAAAGGTATCTCTAAATCATTTGTAAATTGAGAAACAATGTTTTTGTGAGAAGTCACACTACCCGTATAATATCCACCTCCATGAAAATAGATTCCATAGAGATCATCTTTTGCATTTTTAGGAGTAAATTTATATATATTTAGTTCTAAATTATCAATTTTTTCAAAATGAACATTTTGATTATATTCTATTAATCGTGAACCTGAGTAGTCATAGCCAACTCTAGATGTTCTAGCAAAATCTATGCGGTCTTGAAAAGTAAATTGACTTTTTGGTTTATTTAACAAAATTCTGTCCCTTGTTTTTCTTAATGGAAGAATTGCTTTGTATAACTTAGTTCTAAATTGAATAGGAAGCCTTGGGATATAATCAAGAGTAAATATTTCAAGAATTTTTATTAATAAATTAACCACATATTAAGTATACAATTTTTCAAGAATGAATAAATACCTATAATGGTTTCTATGAAAAAAGTTAACGGTTCAATCGCAATTCTTGGTTCAGGTGAAACTAGTCCAAATTTAGTCTCTGTACACAGAAAGTTACTTAATAAAATAGGTGATAATGTCAGTGCTTCATTAATTGACACACCATTTGGATTTCAAGAGAATGCTGATCAGCTAGTAGATAAATTAATAGAATTTTATGATGTAAGTTTGAATATAGATATCAAGCTTGCAAGTTATAGAACCAAAAAAGATTTTAAATCTGTTGAGTATTTTGAATTTACAAAGATTATCGAAGACTCAAATTTTATATTTTCAGGCCCGGGAAGTCCAAGCTATGCTGCAAAAAATTGGGTAGAAACTGATGTTCCTAATATTTTTGAAGAAAAACTTCTAAATGGAAGTAGTCTCGTATTTGCAAGTGCTGCAGCATCAACTCTTGGAATAAGAACCATTCCAGTCTATGAAATTTACAAGGTAGGAATAGATCCATATTGGGAAAGTGGTATAAATTTACTTCAAGTTTTTGATATTAATTGTGTAGTTGTTCCTCACTTTAATAATAAAGAAGGAGGTAATCATGACACAAGTATGAGTTATCTTGGAGAAAATAGAATGAAAAAGTTACAGCAAATTCATCCAACAAATATATTAGGAGTTGACGAACACACAGCATTGATAATTGATGGGAAAGAAAATTCTTTTGAAGTAGAGGGTTTAGGAGAAGTAACCGTAATAAACAATAATGGTACAAAGAAATTCAGTGTTGGTGATAAATACAGCTTAGATAACCTAATAGAGTTGTTAAAAATTGATGATTCTGAGGAAAAAGTTAAGAGCGAACCAAACTTTTCTGAAAATGAAAATATTGAAGATACTTTGAAAAAAGAAATAGCTAGTTTACGAATAGAAATTGATAAAAATAAGAAAAATTCAGAGAATGTAAGTAAATTAATAGATAAATTAATAGAGTATCGATTAAAACTTCGATCATTAGAAAAATATGAAGAATCAGATATTGTCAGGGATATATTAATTGAATCAAATATTGAGATTGAAGATAACAAAGAATCATCAAGCTGGAAATTTAAAGATTAATTGATCCGTATTCTCCTAATATTTTAAATTCTTTTGCTACTTGACCCAAATTATCTTTTAAAAGTTGATCAATTTTTTCATCAGAGTTTTGATAATCAACATAGAATTTATACTCCCATGGAGAACCAAGAATTGGTCTAGACTCTAACTTTGTTAAATTTAATTTAAGAACATCAAATACTGTAAGAGCTTTTAACAACGAGCCCGGCTCATCCTGTGCTACAAGAATTGCAGAACGAAGATTTTTATCTACAGTAATTGTTGGTGGCTTTTTTCCCGTTAAAAAGAATCTTGTATAATTTTCTTCATGATTTGAAATATTTTTCTCAATTATTGTAAATCTGTCATCATTAGCAAAGTGTTCTCCTGCTATTGCTCCTACCTCTTCTGATTTATTGTTCAGAAGACTCAAGACACCTCCTGCAGTATCAAACACTGGTTGCAACTCTACATCTAAATTATTTAAGTATTTGCTACACTGTTGTAATGCTTGTGGATGGGATATTACCTTCTTTAAATCTTGTTTTTGAGTACCAGCTAGTCCAATCAAAGCATGATTAATCTTCTTTTTTATTTCTAAAAAAATTTCAAGGTTGTGCTCAATCAAGCTTTCATAGGCTTCAATAACCGTACCAACAAGTGAGTTTTCAATTGGCAAAAGTCCATAACCATTATTTGAGGTATTTACTGAAACCTCTTGAAAAGTCTTGCAAGATAATAATTCTGACTCCGGAAACATTTCAAGTAAAACAGACTCAGAATAAGAACCTTTTGAACCTTGATAATATATTTTTTCATCTTTCATTTAAATAATCTACCCCCATTTTATATCCATCAACTCCGTGTCCTATAAATGATTTCTTACAAATATTTTTTATCAAGTTAGTTTTTCTAAACGATTCACGTTCATTTATATCGCTTATGTGAACTTCGACGATAGGAACAGAAAGAAGTAAAAGAGAATCTCTTAATGCGACACTTGTGTGAGTATATGCTCCAGGATTTATGATTACCCCGATAATTTTTTCATTAATCATTTTTTGTATGTATTCACAAATTTCACCTTCATAATTTGATTGAAAGAAAACTAAATCATTAGTCTTTTCTGTATATTCTTCCAGTTCATTTACCAACTCTTGAAAAGTTGTAACACCATACTTGGATATTTCTCTTTTACCTAAAAAGTTTAAGTTTGGACCATTAATGATGACTATTTTACTCATTTGTTAAAGCCTCTAATAAGTCATCAATGGGAAAGTCTACAAGCACTGGCTCTTGAATATTTTTAATAAGAACAAATTTCACAACACCGTTTGAAACTTTTTTATCATTTGTAATTAACTCTTTTAGTTTTGTTTGGTTGCTTGAAAAGATATATTCAGTTTTCATAGACTTTTTATTTAAAAATGTTTTAAATTCCTCTCTAATTGATCTGCTTAAATCAAATCTTGTTTCCGAAATTTCAAAACCTTTTAACAATCCAATCGCTACAGCCTGCCCGTGAGAAATATTATAGTTTGAATCTATTTCAATCAAATGACCGATTGTATGGCCTAAATTTAAAAACATTCTTTCATTACTTTCATGTAAGTCATTTTTTAAAATTTGGTACTTAACATGAATACTTTTTTTAATGATTTCCTCAAAATTGTTTTTGTGTTCATCTTTATATATCATTTGAATTATTTTGTCATCTCCAAGAAAACCTGATTTTAAAGATTCAATAATTCCATTATTCATTTCCATTTCTGATAAAGAACTTAAGAACTCTGTACATACAAATATTTCTTCCGGAATAAAAAACGTACCAATTTGGTTTTTTCCATATTTATTATTGAAACCTGTTTTACCACCATGTGCCGCATCGACCATACCAAGGAAGGTTGAAGGTACCAACGATAAACTTGCACCTCTTTTAAAAGTACTTGCAGCAAAACCTACTAAATCAGTTAAAACACCTCCCCCTATTCCAATTATTTTTGAATTTCGATCAAGTGATTCAGAAAACATTATCTCCCAAATTTTTTCTATAGTATTTAAATTTTTCATAGATTCATCAATTTCTATTTCATAAATTTTGAATCTTGTATCTAGATTTACAATTGATGACAACTTTGAATCAATTAAGATAACATGCTTATCTTGATTGATAAATTTGTTTAGTTGATTATTTAAGTCATCAAATTTATTTGAATAATTTATTTCAGATAGTTTCATTTTTTAACCAACTATTCATGATTATTATTTCAGCAATACTTTTAATTTTTTTATCAGATATATCTAAAATATAATTTGATTGATCATATCGATTTTCTCTTGATTGATACAATTTATAAATTTTTTCTCTTCCTTCTTTAACTAATGGCCTTTCTGTAGTTTGGATTTTATTCCATAAATTTTCAAAAGTATCTTTTAAATAAAAAGTAAATCCATTATTTTTTAAATCATCATAGATATTATCTATTTCTAGAGAGCCGCCCCCGAGAGCAACTATTGAGTCATTTTTGGGTAACATTTTAAAAGTTTCTAACTCGATTTTTCTAAAATAATCTTCGCCCTTAGATTCAAATATTTTACTAATACTTCCATGTTTATTTTCTATATTCTCATCTAAATCATGAGTGTTGGTTTGAATTTTTTGTTTTATTTTTTTCAATACAGATGTTTTGCCACAACCCATAAAACCAACTATATAAATATTATTCTGTTTCATACTTCATGTTCCAGATTCTGTTATCTAGATCAAACTCGTCCAAATGTAACTTGGAAATATTTTCAAAGTTTTTAGTTATTTCTTTTTTACTATCTCCCCCTGTTTTTATAAGTAAATTCTTTAAAATTTCAAATGCCATTGCACTCTCGAATATTGGTACGGCTCTTGGCACAGCACATGTGTCAGATCGTTCATATACTGTCTGTGTTTCCTCCTTAGAAGATAAATTAACGCTTTTGATTGGGGTCAAGGTTGTGCTTATTGGCTTTAAATATGCTTTTACTACAATTTCCTCTCCATTTGTCATACCGCCTTCAAAACCACCTAAATTATTTGATTCTTTTTTTATATTTTTTTGGTCAAGAAAATATTGATCCTGAACTTCAGTTCCAAAATTTTTTGATACTTCTATACCATTCCCAATTTCTACTGCTTTTACACTTTGGATGGACATAAAGATTCGTGCCATATTTGCATCTAATTTTCTATCCCAATGAACGAAGCTACCTAGAGTTGCAGGTACACCTGATGCAATTGTTGTAATAGAACCACCAAGGGTATCTTTCTTTTTTCTTGCAAGTTTTATTTCATTTTCCATTTTTTTGGATATTTCTTTATCTGGACAGGACACTGATGAATTTGTAACTTTAATTTGTAGATCCTTAATGCTGTCAACTCCATTATGTATGTACTCCAGTGATCCAATTCCTGAAACATATCCGCAAACATATATATCAAAATTTTCGAGAATCTGTGCAGCTATTGCTCCAATTGCACATCTCATTGCAGTCTCTCTTGCACTTGATCTCTCAAGAATTAATCGAATATCTTTTGCATCATACTTTGCAGTTCCAACTAAGTCAGCATGACCAGGTCTAGGAACTACATAGGGTTCTATATCTTTATCTTTCCAATTTTTCCAATCATTATTCTTAATTTTTAATGTGATCGGTCCCCCTGTTGTAAGATTATTTATTATTCCAGAAGAAATCTCTACTTGGTCTGTTTCAATATTCATTCTCCCACCAGACCCTAAACTTTTCTGTCTACGTTGGAGAAAATTATCTATATATTCTTTGGTGATTATAAAACCCGACGGCAATCCCTCAATTATCCCAGTTAACTCTGGACCATGGCTTTCACCTGAAGTTAAAAATCTAATCATTTTTACTTTCTAATAATTTGTATAATTCATCATATATATCTAATACTTGTAAGTTAAGACTTGTCCAAATGTTAAATGATAAGATTGCCTGACATATCAGCATTCCAAGGCCGTTATATGAATCCACAGAGGCTAATAGTGGTTCAAAATAGGTACCAGTAGTTCCATATCCTATATTCAAAAATAAATCTATGTTTTCAAGTTTCTGAATATCAAAATCCAAAGACAGATTGCTAAGATGTGACATACCAACAGGAGTTGTGTTTATAAGTAAATCAATCTTGGATCCTATATCCTCTGCTTCTTTATAGGTGATAGTGCCCTCACTCACATTACGACTCACAACATAAGTGTTAGAAGACTTGCTTGATAAGGCATACCTAATTGCTTTTGAACTGCCCCCATTTCCTAAAATGAGAATATTTTTATCTTGCCAATCATAATTTATTTTGTTTAAAAATATTAAGAATCCTTCAAAATCGGTATTGTAAAATTCTAAAGTTTCACTATCAGATTTAACAGTATTAGTTGCTCCTATTGCTTTTACGTGTTCATCAACTGAAGAATTTATATTTAATTTTAAAATATTTTCTTTGTGAGGAATTGTTACATTGTATCCATCAAGTTTTTTATTTAGATTAATAATGTTATTTTCATCTATATTTTTTATTTTAAATTCTTCATAATTTCCATCATTCTCAGTCATATCAAGTAAATATTTGTGAATGAAAGGAGAAAATGTTTTTTCAAGTGGCCATCCTAAAATACCAAAATTATTCATTAATTTCAGCTCCTACTTTTTTCAAATCCTCAAAAAAAGAAGGGTACGAGTCTTTAATACATTCTTTATTATCAGGAATTATTTTTTTTCTCAGAGCTACATTCGCAATAATTGCTGTCATTGCGATTCTGTGATCCTCAAAAGTTTTAATAAAGCCATTTTTGAGCTTTTGAATACCTTTTATTTCAAATCCATCATCAAAAACTTTTATTTCCCCACCTAATTCAAGAATAAAATCTTTCATTACATCTAATCTGTCTGATTCTTTCACTCGAAGTTCTTCTGCTCCAATAAGTTTTGTTGTACCAGTTGCTTGAGATGCTAAAAAAGTAAAGATTGGAATTTCGTCAATGAAATCAGCTATTTCATCTTTGTTGACTGTTGTGCCAGTCAAGTTTGATTTTTTAACCTTAATATCTCCAATAACTTCATTATTTTCTTCATTAATATTCGTAATTTCAATATTTGCACCCATTCTTTTTAAAATTTTTACAAAACCAAGTCTTCTTTCATTTATTAACATATTTTCAAGTATTATTTCTTTTCCATTTAGTAAACCAAGCGCAATTAAAAATGCTCCAGACGATATATCACCAGGTATTGAGATATTTAGAGGTTGAAGCTTGCTCGTAGGAGATACAGTTATAGTATTGCCTAGCCTAAGTATATTTGCACCCATTGCAATTAACATTCTTTCTGTATGATCTCTAGTCGCAACTGTTTCTTCAATTAATGTTGGCTCTTTATGATAAAGAGAGGCAATAATTAATGCGCTTTTTACCTGAGCACTAGGTACAAGAGTATTTTGAAAGTGAAATGAATATTCTGATGAATTAAATTTTATTGGAAGAAATGAATTCTTTATATTTATTGATGCTCCATTTTCGATTAACAAATCAGTAATTCTATTCATTGGTCTTTTATTCAATTGAGGATTACCAGTAAGTGTCGAAGAAAAATTTTGTTTAGATAGTAAACCGATTAATAATCTTGCAGTAGTCCCTGAATTCCTAGCATTAAGATCTTTTTTTGGCTTTTTAAGACCATCAAGTCCTTTACCTACAATCAGAACTTTATCATTTAATTTGATATCAACGCCCAGTTGCTCAATTATCTTTAAGGTAGCCTTTGTATCTTCACTGATTAGTAAATTTTGAATATTCGAGGTTCCCTCAGCCAGTGCCGAAAACAAAATTGCTCTATGAGATATAGATTTATCTCCAATAATGGCAACTTTTCCAGACAGGAGTCTGTTAAGTAGTTTCAATTTTAACTTAATGGTCGTTCTCCAAATTTATCTGACAATGCTCTTCTCCACTCAACTGAAGAAGTAAGATAGTCAATTAACTCATTTTTTTCTTGAAGAGATATCAAAGATGATATTTCTTCAATTAAAGCAATAAGGAACTTATTTATATTTTCTGAATTGGAGTTATACATGTCAATTATCATTTCTGGGTTTGTTCTTGTTAATCTTGTTGCTCCGTCAAACCCACCAGCTGCTAATCCCATTATTTCCTCTATTTCATAATCTTTCTTAGTGATACCCACAAGTGCTGAACTAATTAAATGAGGTAGGTGGCTTGTTATAGATAGTATCTCATCATGTTTCTTTCTATCAATCCACACTTCTTTACAATCTAAAATACTTATAAATTCTGCTGCAATTTCTCTTGCCTTATCATTAGTAGAATTAGTTTCACATAGAAGAAAAGTTGCATCTTTGTACATTTCTGGATGTGGTTCCCAATTTGTGTTATCAGCTAATCCACACATTGGATGTCCTCCTATTGCAGGAATTTTTGAATTATCCATTAAGTTACAAATAGACTCTTTAGTACCTCCAATATCAATAATTAAATCAGACTTGTCGTCCTGATGCTCTCTTGATAAAAAAGTAATAATATTGTTTATTGGCATCGAAAGAATAGTTATATCATAGTTCTGAATATTTGATCCAACATTTATTCCATACTTTTCTGCTCTTTTCTCTACATCATGGTTAATGTCTTGACCATAAACATTGATTCCTTTATTAATAAGATTAATTCCTAAGTTTGCACCCATTAATCCAAGACCAATTATTTTTACATTTTTGATCATAATGTCAAAGATCGACCCACTACATCAGCCATCAAACTTACCTTTTTACCAAGTTCTGTCAGTTCTGCTGGAGTTAAAGCTTGAGGGCCATCACATAAAGCTTCATCTGGTCTTGGATGTATTTCGATTAATAATCCATCAGCACCTGCAGCTATTGAAGCAAGTGCAATAGGTGCTACCAGATTATTTGCTCCGGTTCCGTGACTTGGGTCAGCGATAACAGGTAAGTGAGTATTCATCTTCAAATAAGGTATCGCATTGATATCAAAGGTATTTCTTGTCGCTGTCTCGAAAGTTCTAATTCCTCGCTCACATAAAATAACATTTTCATTTCCTCTACTTAGTATGTATTCAGAAGCTAAAAGTAATTCTTCAAGAGTTGCACTCATACCTCTTTTTAACAAAACAGGAAGCTTTGATTCACCAACAGCCTCTAAGAGCTTAAAGTTTTGCATATTTCTTGCTCCGATTTGGAGAACATCTACATAGTTTTCCATCATTTCTAAATGTTGAGTATCCATAATTTCACTAAATAATGGAAGTTTGTGCTTATCAGCTGCCTCTTTTAACAAAACTAGGCCCTCTTCTCCTAAACCTTGAAAACTATATGGAGAGGTTCTAGGTTTAAAAGCTCCTCCTCTAAGGCCATTTCCACCTGCTTGGATTACTGCTTCTGCAGTCTCTAAAGTCTGCTCTTTGTACTCAGCACTATCTGGTCCAGCTATAAAAGCAAGCTCTTTACCTCCGATTGTGAGATCTTTTATTTTTACTTCAGTATTGGTCTCTTTGTATGTTTTACTTGCAAGCTTGTAAGATCTACCAATTGGAATAACGTCGTTTACGTTATCTAATAAACGCATCACACTTCTATTATCTTCAATAACCTTCCCATGCACTGCAACAACAGTTCTTTCAACACCATAAAGTACTTTAGGCTCATGACCCTGTTCAATAGCTTTTGATTTTACTTTATCTATATCTTCTTCGGTAGCTGCTTGCTTCATAACTACTATCAATTTGTTCCTCCTAAAAAAAAATCGGGCTTTTGCCCGATTTGACATAACGTAACTTTAGGGCAGCTTATATGTGCGCTCTAAAGTAAAAGTATGTGTTAGTTTTCATTGACCTTATCTTAACATGTAATTTATTTATTAAAAGCGATTTTATCTATCAGGACGTAAATTTTTTGCTTCATCTAAATAAACATGATTTGGATCAAATTGATCTTCATAAATTACTAAAATTCTTATGCAGCCCAACAAATCACCATCTACATCTGGTGCTAAAGTATCAAGTGCAGAAATTTTGTCATATCCAAGATCCCTAATTGCTTTAGCTGGAAAAGCAGTATTTAAGTCTTTTGTAACTGTAAAAATTACTGAAACTATTTTTGTTACTGATAAATTATTTTTTTCTAATAATGTATTAAATAAGATTTTTGAAGACTCTAATATACTGTCTTCACTATTTTCAACTGAAGCTATTGCTCCTCTTATTCCAATCATGACATCTAATGATAAAAAAAAAGAGTGGTTGTTGTCCACTCTTTTTTTTAAAAAATGTATGAGCTACATCATACCTTCCATGCCGCCCATTCCTCCAGGAGGCATAGGTGGTTCTGGTTCTGGTTCTTCAGCAATTAAGGCTTCAGTAGTTAATACTAGTGAAGCTATTGATGATGCATTTTCAACAGTTGACCTAGTAACTTTGGCTGGATCAATAACTCCATCTTTTACAAGATCAACCATCTCTCCATTGGAAGCATTTAATCCAACATTACCTTTAGCGTCCTTAACTTTTTCAACCATCACTCCACCTTCAAAGCCAGCATTTTCTGCAATCTGTCTAAGAGGTGCCTCTAAAGCTTTTTTCACAATATTTCTTCCGATAGCTTCACCTTCTGTTCCACCAGAAATTTTCTCAATTGTATCCTGAGCTCTTATAAGAGTTACTCCTCCACCTGCAACAATGCCTTCTTCTACAGCAGCTCTTGTGGCAGCTAAAGCGTCTTCAATTCTCATTTTCTTTTCTTTTAATTCAACTTCTGTTGCAGCTCCCACTTTAACTTGAGCTACTCCACCTGATAATTTGGCAAGTCTCTCTTGTAGTTTCTCTTTATCCCAATCAGAATCAGAATCATCTATTTCAGATTGGATTTGTTTTACTCTGCCTTCTACATCAGCTTTCTTACCTTTACCATTTACAATTGTTGTATTATCTTTTTTAACAATTACCTTTTCGGCTTGTCCAAGCATATCAACAGTTGTATTTTCAGTTTTTAAACCAAGTTCTTCAGAAATTACTTCTCCACCTGTAAGAATTGCAATATCTTGCAACATTGCTTTTCTTCTTTCACCGAAACCAGGTGCTTTAACTGCAACCGAGGTGAATGTTCCTCTAATTTTATTAACAACAAGAGTTGCAAGTGCTTCTCCTTCAACATCCTCTGAAAGAATAATCAATGGTTTTCCTGAATTCATAACTTTTTCAAGAATTGGCAACAAATCATTTACTGCAGTAATTTTTGAATTCACTATCAATATATAAGGATCTTCCAATACTGCTTCTTGTCGATCAGGATCGGTCACGAAGTAAGGTGAAATAAATCCTTTGTCGAACTGCATTCCATCAGTAAATTCAAGTTCCATGCCGAAAGTTTGGCCCTCTTCAACAGTGATTACTCCATCTTTTCCAACTTTTTCCATTGCCTCCGCAATAGTTTCACCAATTTCTGAATCAGCAGCTGAAATAGATGCAACTTGTGCAATTTCATCTTTGCCGCCTATTGATTTTGAAAAACCAGCTATAAATTCTGTTACAGCCTTAGAAGCTTCTAACATACCTCTTTTAACTTCCATTGGATTAACACCAGCTGAGACAGTTTTCATTCCCTCATTTACCATTGATTGCGCAAGAACAGTTGCAGTCGTAGTACCATCACCTGCTACATCATTTGTTTTAGATGCAACTTCTTTTGCTAATTGGGCTCCCATATTTTCATAAGGGTCCTCAAGATCTACTTCCTTAGCAATAGTTACACCATCATTAGTAATAGTTGGTGCACCCCACTTTTTTTCTAATACTACGTTTCTACCCTTTGGGCCAAGAGTTACTTTTACAACATCTGCTAATTTATTAACACCGTCTTCAAGTCCTTTTCTTGCTTTTTCGTTAAATACTAAAGTCTTTTTTGCCATTATTTTCTCCTATTATTTTCCGACTACTGCGAGAATATCTCTACTTGAAAGAATCAAGTATTCTTCTCCGTCAACTTTAATTTCTGTTCCACCATATTTTGAGTAAACAACTTTGTCGCCTTTTTTAACATCTGGCTTAATTTTGTCTCCATTGTCATTAGTTTCACCAGGACCCACAGCAACAACTTCTCCCTCTTGAGGTTTTTCTTTTGCTGTATCGGGAATATATATACCTGATGGAGTTTTCATATCTTCTTCTGATAGCGGTTTTACAACTACCCTATCTCCAAGTGGTTTAAGATTCATAATTATTTTCTCCTAAAATTTTCTACTTTTTGAATTTAATACGGTTCTGTTTATAAAGGTATTTATTTTCTAAAATTGTTAGGAAATTATTGACGATAGCCTTATATCATCAGTACTAATTTCATTCGTTGTAAGATTATTTTTTGCAGCAACACAAATCATTGCCGCATTATCAGTTGATAATTTAGGTGAAGGTAAATACAGATGTTTATCATTTTTTTCAGCAAAAGTTTGAATTTTTTCACGAAGTCGCGTATTTGCCATTACTCCACCTCCTCCTGAAAGATTATTTACACCAGTTTCAATTACAGCTTTCTCATATATATCCATTAAAGAATCAACGATTGCCTCTTGATAAGAAGCCGCAAAATCTTTTTTTAATAGTTTGTCTTCATCAGATAGTCCTTGTAAAAAGTAAACCGCCGCTGTTTTTAATCCTGAAAAAGAATAATCAAATTTGTTTGAAGTCTTTGGTCTTGGTAGGTTTACTTTATCTGGATCGCCACCTTCAGATATTTTCTGTATTGCTGGTCCACCAGGAAAACCAAATCCACAAAATCTAGATAATTTATCAAATGCTTCACCTGCTGCATCATCGATAGTTGAGCCCAATAGATTATATTTACCCCATTCTTCAACAAATACAATTTGTGTATGACCACCAGACACAAGTAATGATAAAAATGGTGGGTTCATGTTTGGATGCTCAATAAGAGGCGCGCTAAGATGGCCAACCATATGATCTACTGCATAAAATGGCTTCTCAAGTGCCCAAGCTACAGATTTTGCAAAATTATAGCCCACCACAAGGCTGCCTGATAAGCCTGGACCATCAGTGCTTGCTACAATATCAATTTGACCTATATCAATCCCACATTCATTTATTGATGAATGAAAAAGATTTCTTATCATTTCAGCATGTGCCCTAGACGCTACTTCAGGAACTACACCGCCAAATTTTTCATGAATTTCGACCTGTGATGAAATCTTGTTTATCAACAAGTCCTCGCCCTTCATTAAAGCTATGGCCGTCTCATCACAGCTTGTTTCAAAGCCTAATATAAGTTGTTCATTCTGCATATATTTTTTCCTTTATAAAAATATCTGCATCTTCTGTGACATAATATTTTTTTCTTTTACCAAAATATTTGAAATTGTATTTTTTATATAAACTTTGAGCGGACGTGTTTGATTCCCTTACTTCTAAGATAATTTTTTCATATTTCGAAGTTTCAAAATAACTAATTAATACATTCATAAGTTCGGTTGCTACTCCTTTTTTTCTATATTCTTCCAATACACCAATTCCTAGAATCTCAATATCATGGTGAATAAATTGGATACCCAAATATCCAATGATTTCGTTTTCATCTTCATAAATCCAATACTTAAAACTTTTGTCATTTATTTTTTGCTCAATAATGCTGGCATCCCATGACATAGAAAATAATTTTTGCTCTAAATTTGATAACTTAAGGGCTATCTTGGATGAACAAAATTCTAAACTTTTAATCATAAAGCTTTACATCCCCACTCAAACTATCTTTTGATAATGTAACATCAGGTTCTCTCATGTATTCAAGGTTTATTTGATTAAAATTGGGATAGTCTTTTATTTTTTCACCAACGTTGTAAATATTTTCAGCAGTCACAAATCTTGGCTCAGCTAATTTAGTGTTACTATCTGTAAGAATTTTTTTATTTTCTATTAGATCCCAATTACCTACTAATAATTTTTTATCAGCATCATCAGAAAGTTTAATTTCTAAGCTTTCAACTGAAATAACTTGAGGATCTGACTCTCGT
>JBJKUD010000022.1:0-45621 GCA_045563315.1 Candidatus Actinomarina sp.
ACAGTGGTTGAAGAAGCCTGCATTATGAATGTACCATCTATTCAAATGAGATACTCTACAGAACGTCCTGAAGTATATGATGTTGGTGCTTCTATAAAATTTGATCCTTCCTCAAAAATAACTGACTTTCAAGGCTATATAGATAAGGTTGTAAAATTAGTAGATACAAAATGGGAGCAACCATTTGGAGATGGAAAAGCATCAAATAATATTGTTGATGATCTTTTGGAGTTATCTGATTCAAACAGTTTTCATAAACACAACAAAGAAAATTATTCATTTGACATTTCAAATTCATTTAAAGAATGAAGAAAATTTTATTTCACTCTTTAACAATACCTCCAGACAACGTCTCAACAGGAATGCTAGTTGCTGAGATAGCAGATGGTTTTAAAGAAATGGGTGTTGATGTCGAAATATTGGCAAGTTCACCACAATATAATACTGAAAATAATGGCAAACTAACTTTAGATAAATATTACACATCATCATATAAAGACATAAACATAACGCATATAAATTCACCAAATAGGAGCTTTAATAAGACAACAAGATTTTTTCAATGGATAACATTTCATTATCAAACAATTAAATTTTTATCTAAGAACAAAAATAATTACTCTCATATTTTTATATTCAGTTATCCACCAACCATGAATTTAGTTGTAATTTATATTAAGAAATTTTTAAAAATTAAAGTCACATACTCATGTTGGGAACTTTATCCAGAAATTGCTAACAAAACATTTAAAACTAATTCTGGAATTTTATTTAATATTTTTAAAAAAATTGATTCTTATGCAATGAAACTTGCTGACAATTTGGTTGTAAACTCTGCAGAATTAAAAACATATCTGGTTAATAATCGTGGATTAAAGGATAAAGACATTAAATCAATTTATCACTTTTCACCCTATGAAATATCTAACAAAAATCCAAAACTAGATAAAAAAATAATCTTGTATGCAGGCAATATGGGAAAGCCACAGAATATAAAAGAATTTATCGATAAATTTAATTCTATTAAAGAGGTGAATTGGAAATTAGAATTTTTCGGCGCAGGTGAAGAGTTTGATTCGATTAAGGATTTAGAGAATGAGCGATTAAGTGTTTCTGAGCACCTGCCAAGAAATGAATTGTACGAGAAAACAAAAGATATTCCTGTGGCACTTATTTCCTTAGATAAAGACATTACTGTAGAAGGCTTTCCTGGAAAAACTTTTGATTATCTTTCAATGAATAAAGTTCTATTATGTTTTGCCAATAGTGACTCTGCAGTTTCAAAATTTATTGATAAATTTGAATTAGGCTTAACAATCGACCCAAATGATAAAACTTCTATGGGAAGTATATTTGATAAACTTAATGATCAATCATTACTTTTGAATTATCAAAAAAACATAAACAATCTCAATAAAAATATTTTAAATAAATCGAAGGTAGTTAAGGATTATTACTCCCTAATTTAATTTGCCCCTTTTCTTGAAATAACAGAGATAATTGTCTGAAAAAGAATTTTAAAATCAAGGAAAAAGTTGTAGTTTTCTACATACTCAATATCCCAATAAAGCCTCTCTTGTAAACTTAAATCTAACCTTCCTTGGACCTGCGCAAGACCAGTTATTCCAGGCCTAACTGAATTTCTCTTTTTTTGATATTCGCCAAGTAATTTTGACTCATAAACAACTAACGGTCTTGGACCAACAGTAGACATTTCTCCTTTTACAACATTAATTACATTTGGCAGTTCATCTAGCGATGTCTTTCTTAAAAAAAGACCAATCTTGGTTATTCTGTCATCGTTTTCAATTCTTATAGGATTTCCCGGCTCTAAGGAAGGCTCAATTGTTTCGTCATCAGCTAATTTTTTATAATGCTTTTCGTGTAAATCTTCATCTGAACTTTCATCCATAGTTCTGAATTTAAATAATTTAAAAATCTTGCCGTTTTTACCAACTCTTTCTTGGATGTATATTGCTGGGTAACCATCTGAAATTATTATCAGTAGGTAAATTATTGGAAAAAACAATAAGAATACTGGGATAAGAAAAACCATAATTGTAATGTCAAAAACTATTTTCATACAATATTTACTCTAAACTATTCAAATTAATTTACTTGAATAAAAAATATAACATTAAAATTAGATAAATGTGTGGAATTGGTGGAATTGTAAGCACTAACAATTCTAAAATCGA
The DNA here is from genome assembly GCA_045563315.1 of Candidatus Actinomarina sp. Taxonomy (GTDB): domain Bacteria; phylum Actinomycetota; class Acidimicrobiia; order Actinomarinales; family Actinomarinaceae; genus Actinomarina. Next base: position 2,199 of record JBJKUD010000022.1, read on the forward strand.
CCAAAATATTGCAAATAATATGAAAGTATCCCTGGAACACAGGGGACCGGATCATTCTTCCATTAATTATATTTCAGATTCAGAATGTTTCATTCATAGCAGGCTCTCAATTATTGATTTAGATCCTAGATCAAATCAACCCTATCAAGACAAAGACAAAAGATATACTATTGTCTTTAACGGTGAAATCTATAACTTCAAAGAAATCAAAGCCGAATTAGAAAGAAAAGGTATACAATTTTCAACAGAAGGCGATACAGAGGTATTACTAAAAGGATATATAGAATACAAAGCTGAAATTTTGGAAAAATTAAGAGGCCAATTTGCTTTTGCTATTCATGATGCAAAGACGAATTCGATCTTTTTAGCTAGAGACAGAATTGGAATCAAACCTCTATACTTCGCAAAGAATGATGATTGGTTCATATTCTCCTCAGAGTTAAAAACCATAGAACAATCAAAGTTAATTCAATTTGAACCTGATATTGAGTCTTACATTGCATATCTAAGGCATCTTTGTGTCCCGATGAATAGAACAGGAAATTTGAATATTTTAAAAGTACAACCTGGTGAGTACATTGAATTTTCATCAGACAACACTATAAAAACTAATCAATATTGGGATCCGTTTGATATAAAAATTAATAATGATATCTCAGAAAATGAAGCAATTGAAAATATAGACAGATTATTAAACGAATCTGTTGAGTATAGGAAAGTAAGTGACGTTGAAGTCGGATTATTTTTATCTGGAGGGCTTGACTCATCATTGATTGGTAAGCTCATGAAACAAAATGAGAAAGCTGGACTTAAAGGGTTCAACATTGATTTTGAAGATCATTTCCCTGGTTATGAAGGAGAATTAAATGAAGCAAAATTTGCAGCATCTAACAACGGTATCGATTTAATTGAGGAGAATATTTCATATCAAGAATTTCAAGCTCTTTTAAATAATTATTCGTTCTATCAAGACGATTTGGTAGGAGATGAGGTAGGAATTCCACTTTATTTTCTAGGTAAGAAAACTAGAACTAGCAACATTAAAGTTGTTCAAGTTGGGGAAGGTGCAGATGAATTATTCTACGGATATGACCATTGGAATAGATTTCTTAGCTTGAATAAATTGTTAAAACCTTTTTTTCAATCAACAAAAAAACACTCAAGTTTTAAGAATCATAGATTGAATTTGATAAGCAATATTCTCTTTAATAGAACTTCTTTTGCAGGTGGAGCTTTAGGCTTTAATTTGAAGGAGTTAGATAGTTTGATAGTGGGTGGTTTACCAAATGATTCTGATTTAATATATTACGCTGACAATAAATGGTCAGAATATTTTTCTCAAAAAAACTCAAAAATTTCTAAATGGATGACTTTAATTGATTTAAAAATTAGACTTCCAGAACTTTTGCTTATGAGAATGGATAAGCTTGTAATGCAATCTGCCGTTGAGGCAAGAGTACCTTTTCTAGACCATAAATTAGTAGAATACGTACTTTCTTTGCCAGAAGATTTACTAATTGATTTATCAACAACAAAAAGTCTTCTTAAAAAGGTGGCTTCAAAATATTTACCTGAACAGATCGTAAATAGAAAAAAACAAGGATTCAGGGCTCCAATTGGTGAGTGGATTAAGAAAGATGAGAAAAAATTTCATGAATCTGTGCAACAGTTCAATTCTCTAGTAAATTTATTTAATGAAAGAGAATTAAACCAAATCCTCAGTGGAAAGGATTATCAGAAAAAATGGTATTTAATTAATCTTTCAAATTGGCATTTAGCAAGGGTTGCGAATTGATAAAGAATTGGAAAAAAAATACAGTTTATATATCCCTTATGCAGTTAACTCTTTTAGGAGTTAATTTTTTTTTAATCACAATAATAAGCAAAGAATATGGAGCAGAGATATATGGTGAATATGCAGCTTCAAAGAGCCTGTCTGTACTTATTGGAACAGCAACTGTACTTTCTTTGGCGTTAGTTGTTACAAAATTAAGAGCACAAAATGTTGATTTTAAAAATTCACTTTTTACCAACTCGTATTTTCTTGTTATAAGAAATCTTTTTATAGCCTTGGCGGTGATTTTTCCCCTAACAATTTTATTTGGTAGGGATTATTCACTAACTGCGATTTTTCTTATTGGGTTTGTTTTCAATGAAATGATACATATTGCACTTGCATATTTTCAAGCCGATGGAAACTTTGTAATTACATCTAAACAAATTATCGTAAGAACAATTTTTTATGGATTTGGAGCATGGCTTATTGTATCAAATGGCCACCCAATAATATGGGTTGTTATATACCAATCAGTAATTTTATTTATCTTTTTTTGGGTTGCTCATTTCTACTTACCTAATAATGATAAATTGACTGATCCAAATGTAGATAAGTTAACAAGAAAAGAGTTAAACAATTCAGGAAAAAGAATGGTTCTTACAACCTTTTCAAGCGCACTTATTTCTGAGTTAGATATTGTTTTACTAGGTCTTTTTTATTTTGGACCAGCACTAGGTGTTTTAGCTTGGTCTAGAAGAATATTAGAGATAACTTTCCAACTTTTAGCCGCAAGTCTTGATATATTGTTTCCAGAATTGTCAAAAGCAAAAGATAAGGATGAAATTCAAAACATAAGAAATCGTTTGAAAAAAGTTTTCATGTTTTCTTTTATTTTTCCAATTATATTTTTTCTATTAAGAGATACAGTAGGAGAAGTCCTAGTATCTCTGCTTGGCGAAGAATTTAGAGAGGTTTCTTTTCAAACTTCTTTGATTCTATTCGCATTGCCATTGATGGTTTGGTCAAGAATTAATATAATTTTTTCTAGGGCTTTAGGTTTCGAAATTAATATTACAAAGATTATTATCTCTGGCTCAATTATTTCATATCTTGTTTATTTTGGACTCCATAATTTAGATATATCAAATCCAGCAATATTATCAATCATCACATCACAAACAATTATTTCATTGGTTACTTCCTACAGTTTTAGGAAATCCTATGTTTAAACTCTTTATACAAAGATTAAGGTTTAGTTTAAAGAATTTATTTGCAAAAAAAATAATCATTCCTTCGGAATTTAAAACTTTTAAGTACAACGTTCCAAAATATCATGAGTTGCTTGTTTCGTATCTGTCATCAAATTCACAAAATGAAATTAATTATTCTAGGAAAATATTTGGTAAGGAAACAGATAAATTAGTAAATTCAAAAGATATTTTTAGCGGCATTGATTTCAAGGCTCATAGTAAATTTATACCTGCTTATTTTAATAATGGGGATGTGAAAGTTCCTTATGAAGGATCTAGACTTCAATTTTTACAAAAATTAGATTTGTTATCAATGTTAGAAATAAAGCATGATTTTCAGGAAATTATTGATGTTAATGAATTCCCATTAATTTATTGGAATAGCCCAATGGATGTCGCAATTAGAAATATTAATCTCATTTTTCATAGAAATTTTTTAGAAAAAAATGATTTAGATTCAAAGATACTTGGAAATAATAAAGATTTAATTGATACATTTATAAGTCAACACTATCAATTTATCATTGAAAATCTTGAAAATAATGGAAATGTAGTTGGAAATCATTATTTAATTGAATTGTGTTCAATTATTTTAACATTGGCAACCTATAAATTTGAAGGCTGTGAGGAAGACATTGTTTATTTTTTGAATGAACTAGATAGAGAACTAAATAAACAATTCAATCAAGACGGTACTAATTTCGAAGGCTCAACACATTATTCAGCGTTTGTTACTGAAGCTTTAATTATATTTAAACTTTCATTAGAGGAAATTCAGCCTGATTTGGAATCTCTCAAATTGATTGAAGAAATAATTTTCTCAAATAGAAATTTATTGAATTTACTTACTGTAAATGGTGAGTTATCTCAGATTGGAGATAATGATTCAGGAAGACTTTTTTATTTCTATCACGATGAAGATAACCCATTAAAAATAGATTGGTTAATAAAATTAATTGATCATTTTTACAACTTTGAAAATAAAAATAATAATAATGACTTTAATTTTAAAATGGACGACATAGATTTAGAAAAATTTTCAAGAGTAGATCACCCTGTAATTAAAATATTTAAAAATAATTTCAATCTTTATACATTTCCTGATTTCGGTATTTACATTTGGCGTAACGATGAAGGTTCTGAATACTTTAGCATTAGATGCGGCCAACTAGGACAAAATGGTGTTGGGGGGCATTCTCATTATGATCAGCTTGCAATTGAGTGTTTTACAGATGGAAAATGGATAGCAAGGGATCCTGGAACAGGTACTTATACTGATGACATTGAAACAAGAAATAATTTTCGATCTTTGGAATTTCACTGGGGACCAAATACAAACATAAAATTTCCAAAAGAATCAGAGTTTGATTGCTTTAGGCTGAATCATATAGAACGAGGTAAATTATTATTTTTAGATAAAAATAATTTTATAGGTAATGCAATTTTCAATGGAAATAAAATTTACAGAAAAATTACAATTGAAAATGGAAATATACTAATTAGCGATTTTTCTAATGATACTAATTTAAAGGCTTATGAAAGCTGGGGAGAACTAAATGGGGGAATTAAATATAAATTTTCTAGAGGATATAAGCGTATAAATTGAAATTAAAAAAGATTACTCCGCTTTTCTATCTTTTTTTAATTGGTATTTTATTTGAAGGTCTCGATGCTTTTACTTTATTTTCAATACCTCTTCCTTGGATAGGAATTTCAATTTTCGTTTTAATTTACATAATTTATTATTTTTTTGGTCTTGAAATTGAATTTAATGAATTTGATTCATTAAGAATATTACTTTTTTACTTTATATCTGTAACTTTGATTAGGGCTGTTTCATACGATCCTGATCTACCTGAGTTTGCTACTTCTACTTTTAGCCAATACGTTTCATTGAGACTTTTAAAGTTATTGGGGTTTATTGCTGTTATCTGGTTTATTAACACGTTAAGCAACTACTTAGAACGTGATACGATTATAAAGTTTATATCTTATATTGGGATCTTAGTCTCTCTTCTTTCTCTTATATCATATTCTTCATACATATTTGATTTTCAAGACTTTTCAAGAAACAGACCTGGTTCTGGGGGTTGGTCACAACCTATAAAAAGAGCATGTTCAATATTAAGGAACTATGGGACATTTAGAGAGCCGAGTTTCTTAGCTGTATGGTTAGCATCGATTATTCCTTTGAATTTCTATTTGGCACGAAAACAATCAATTTGGTACGGCTTTTCTCTTATACCTATACTTGCAATTATTTTATCAAGAAGCTTAACAGGTGTAATAAGCTTGATTATTGCAATCTTAATTACAACAATCCTGTGGACTATTAAAAATAAAAAATTTGAATATTTATATTTTATTCCAATTGTCTTCATATTATTTTCTAGTTTTATTGGAAACAGCATAGGTTACAAATTTCCAGCGTTAGATCCTTCAATGTGCCCCCCAGAGTCTCCAGATAAATGTAACTGTTCGCTTTATGACGATCAGTTAGACGAAGCAAAAAATTCAGAAAGTGTGACAAAAAGTATTTTTGAGAGAATTACTTTAATAACAAGAGGAGGTTTAGATGGATTTGAAAATATAAATATATTAAACGATTACATATCAAATGAAAATCTTCAAATATTCGGTCAAGGATTAGGAATTGCTAATTTAAATTTCTCCCCAGTATTTGATGACATGACAAAAAGAGTTGAAAGTGGAGAGGTTATATATAAAAACTCGGGACAGGTAGTTTCATTTAATAATTTATATATAAATCTTTATTTCTCAGCTGGCCTGATAGGGTTATTATGGTTTCTCATATTTGTATATAATGTTTTAAAAAAACTTTATAACAGAGGAAATGATTATTCTTTTTATATATTTACAAATTTATTAGTTATTTTATTAATGTATTTCTTCCAAGCCGAGGAACTAAGCACAATGCTAGCAATTTCACTAGGTCTAATGCTTTTAGAGTTTAAAAATGAAAAAGTTTAAAAAAATTCTCATTGTAACCCATCAATACTTACCACATGTAAGTCCTAGAACAACAAGGTGGAAATTATTGGTAGAAGAACTGATAAGTAAAGGTCATCAAGTGACTATCTTAACTGGTATGTATCCAGATTTTGATACTAAAAATGTGGATGTGATTTATTTTGGTAATAAAAATAATAAAAATATAGTTTCGAGTCTTAGAGAGAAATCAAAACAAGTTAGTTCGAACAATCGGATTAAAAAGTTTTTTTACGATTGTCTAAAAAAACTATATAGGTTATTTATTAATTATCTTGCTTGGCCCGATTACTCAATTTTTTGGCTTTATCAAACCTATAGAAATCGAAAAAATATAACTACAGATTATGATGTAATTATTTCCGTAAGCTTGCCTTTTTCTTCACATATTGCCGCCTATATCGTTAATAAAAGCAGAAAAAAACAATGGATAATGGATATTGGCGATCCATTTTCTCTTAAGATAGACGCTCCAGAAAATAACAAATTTTTATATTCAAGACTGAATAAGAGATATGAAAATAAATTTTATTCCCTCGCTAATAATGTATTGTTTACACACAAAGATGCATTAGATAATCATAAAAAATTCTTTAATATACCAAGTAGTAAATTAATAGTTGCAAACCCTATAAGTAATTTTGACAGTAATCTTTTTAATAAATCTATGTCATACGATTATAAATCTAAACCAATAAAAATTTCTTATTTTGGAATATTCACTAAAGGTGTGAGATCTCCAGCCTCTTTTCTGAAGCAAGTATCAGATAAACATGAATTTGAATTTTCGTGGTATGTAAATGAAGATTCAAAAAAAATAATTATGTCATGTGATATAAATTTAAGTAAACATAGTTTTTACTCTCAAGTTTCTAGAGAAGAAGCTCAAGAGCTGATGGTAAATTCTGCACATTGTTTACTCTCTATAGGAAATAAAAATTCAAATCAAATTCCAAGTAAAGTAATAGAGTATTTAGCTACTGGTAAGCCAATAATTCACTTTACAGAGATTAACAATGATCCAGTTATTTCATTAAGTAATGAATTTGAAAATTTGATTATTCTTAATAAAAATAATTCAGAAGAAAAACTTTCTACATTAGAAGAAAAACTATTTAAGAATCTTAATAATTTTGATAAAGAGAAATTCATTGAAGAATATACAGCAAAATCAATTATTAATAATTTAGATATTATCTAGAACTATTTTCCAGTTTTCTGAATAATTCAATGTATCAATCGATTCTAAGTTTGTGGATTTAGCTTCATTAATTTTCCTTAATGCATCATCCGGATCATTCATTTTATAAAGAAATATACTTTCTGGACTGAAGTATTGAGTATATGAGCTTATCGGGGCAACCACCTTTAATCCAAGATTTTGAGCCTCATAAAGAGGTAAACCTACTGTTTCATGTTCGCTCGCATGAAAATAAATTTCATTTTCAGATAGCACATTTAAAGTTTCAGAATGAGTGTCTGTATTTCTAACATTAAATTCTTCCATGTTCTTGGGAGGATTAATTACTGTAACTCCTTTTTTATCAGGTATAGAATTTAAAACACTTTTCATAAAATTGTAATTTTTATTAAGCACTTCACTTCCAAAAAAAACAATATTTCCACTTTTATTTGAAATTTCTACATTTGAATTAGTTGTTTTTCCTATTTGTATTATTTTTGAATGAAAATCTATATTTATATCTTCTTTTAAATGTTCTAGCTGGATAAGTATAAAGTTAGAATATTTCATACTCCTATTCATTAAAAATCTGAGTAAAGAATTTCTTAGGCCTTTTTTAACTAACGGAAGTATATTTTGAATTAAAACAAATGATTTTTTAATAGTTTTAAAACCAAAATTTCCAAAATGTATAATTGCATCTGAACTATTTATATCTTGCAAAACTGTTTTTGGCAAAAAATAATTTAAGAAAGGGTGCAAGTATCTTTTGTTAGTTGTTTTGTAAAATTTAATCTTAGGATTTTCATAAAATTGGTTATTTAAATCTTTATAAAATTCGATTTCTGAATATAAAACATATATTTCTGAATCTGTTTTTGAAAAAAAGTCAAAAGATTCAAGAAAAAGTTTCAATCCTCCAAGAGACTTTACACCACAAGCATTAAGTACTATTTTTTTCACCATTTCAATAATAGTTGTTCCTCAAGCATTAATACTATGACTAAAATCATAAAGTAGTGATTAAAAATTATGATTCAATATTAGTTGTTGGAACAAGGCCCAATTTTATAAAAGCGGCACCGTTACTTCAATATTTTGAAAAAAATAACATAAAAACTCTATTTATTCACACAGGACAGCATAAAGATAAAAGTATGTCATCAAATATTTTTGAAGATTTAGATATTAGAAAACCAGATATCTTTCTTGATACCCCTACGACAAATATCAATAAGCAAACCACATATATCGTCGACAAATTAGATACATTATTTGATACCAATAAATCAAAATATGTTGGTGTATTTGGAGATGTAACGTCGACTCTTGCCGCTGCTATATCTACCAAGAATAAAAAAATGGAATTATTTCATGTAGAAGCTGGTTTAAGATCAAGAAATATGGATATGCCAGAAGAGAGAAATAGAATAATGGTTGATTCTATCAGCGATTACTTGTTTGCGCCTTCAGATGGTGCAGTAGAGAACCTTTATTCAGAAAATTTATCAGCAAAGTACACGGGCAACGTTGGAAATATAATGATCGACACACTTGAAAAAAATCTTGAGCAAATCAAAGACACAACGCAATCAGTCAAAAAGAAATTAAATGTAGATACTCAGTATTTTGTTGTAACAATTCATAGGCCATCTAACTTATCTGATGAGAATCTAGAAAGTATATTTAATGGACTTAAAAAATTTAGCAAGGATTACATGATTGTTTTGCCAGCTCATCCCAGGTTAAAGAAGTATATTGCGGAAAATAATGTTAAACACGAAAATATATTGATTATTGATCCGTTATCTTATATTGACTTTCTTGGTTTAGTAAAAGGCTCGGAACTAGTTTTAACTGATTCCGGTGGCCTTCAAGAAGAGACAACACATTTAAATGTAAAATGCTTAACAATAAGAAATGAAACGGAAAGGCCAATTACTGTATCTGAAGGAACAAATAAAGTAATTGGTGTTGATACAGAAATAATAATTTCTGAAATAAACAACGCTATTGAGAGTAAACTTTCAGTTGGTAAGAAAATAAAATTCTGGGATGGGGAAACATCTTCAAGGATATACAAAGAATTATTTGAATGATATATGAGTGAATTTAAATACGATTTAGGAATAATAGGTTTGGGATATGTTGGACTTCCATTAGCTATATATTCCATTCAGGGCGGATACAAAGTTTTTGGATACGATATAAATTCTGAAAAAGTTTCAAAATTAAATAATGGTCAATCCCCAATCGAGGATATTAGTAATGACACTCTGAAAAACTCATTAAAATCTGAACTTCTATTTTCCGATGAGCCATCAACATTGTCAGATTGCGAACATATAGTTATAAGTGTTCCTACTCCTTTGACAGATTTTAAGCCAGATTTAAGTTATGTTATAAATGCAGCAAAAGAAATTGGAAAGAATATTGTAAAAGGGCAAGTAATAATATTAGAGTCAACAACTTATCCTGGAACAACTATAGAAGTACTCATACCAGAGATCGAAAAAAATACAGATCTTGTAATTGGTGAAGACATATTTGTAGGATATTCTCCTGAAAGAATTGATCCAGGAAACAAAGAATGGAATTTTAAAAACACTCCAAAAGTAATAAGTGGTATTAATGAAAAATCATTAAATAAAATTAAATCTTTTTATGAAAAAATAATTGAGGTTGTCGTGGTCACATCAGGGACGAAAGAAGCTGAAATGGTAAAACTACTTGAAAAACACTTATAGACAAGTAAATATTGCACTAATAAATGAACTAGCAATTTTATGTAACATGTTAGATATTGATATTTGGGAGGTCGTCGATGCTGCAAAAACGAAACCGTTTGGATTTGAATCTTTTAGACCTGGACCTGGGGTAGGGGGGCATTGTATACCTATTGATCCAAAATATCTTTCATTTAAAACAAGACAAATTGGTAAACCAGTAAGATTTGTTGAACTTGCTCAAGAAATAAATAATTCAATGCCTTCTTATGTTGTTAATAGAATAATCGAAAGAATGAATATTTTAGGAAAACCAATGAAGGGTTCAAAGATCTTAATATTGGGAGTCGCCTATAAAAAAGATATAAGTGATATTAGAGAATCACCTGCTCTTGATGTTATTGAAAACTTTCTTGAAAAAGGAGTAGAGATAGCTTTTTATGATCCATTTGTTGACAAATTGATAATTAATAATCTTGAAATTAAAAAAGAAGTAAATGAAGAAAATTTTGACGATTATGATATGCATTTGTTACATACACCTCATACGGAATTTGCAAAACTAAATTTATCTAAGTCGAACGTACCAATATTTGATGCAACAGGTAGTGATTTTATTGATGATGCAGAAAGAATCTAATTTAACACCTAATTTCGATAATTTATCAAAAACTATTAATACATTAGGTATTGAGTTAGGGAATGTAATAAGACAACAAGCAGGGACAAAGAATTTTAAATTAGTTGAAGAAATAAGAATTAATTCAAAAAAATACAGAACATCAAAAAACTATAAATATCTTGATTTAATTTATAAAAAGTTAGAAAAACTGAATGAGGGTGAAATCTTAATTCTTACCAAATCTTTTACTCTATTTTTTTATCTTTCAAACATTTCGGAACAGGTATTTAGAGAAAAATTTAAATATAATATTGATAAAAATAATCTTAAAAAAAATAAAAATAATCTTTTGTTTTCTCCAGTATTTACAGCTCATCCAACTGAAAGTGCAAGACAATCAACATTAAAGAAACTTTACGAAATTGGAAAAATAATTTCCGAAAATAAGTCTGATAATCTTGATGAGATAAATAATTTGATTACACAACTTTGGTACACAAGAGAAGTAAGGTCCATCAAGCCAAATCCAATTGATGAAGTAAAAACACTCCTTTATTACCTAAACATCTTATACAAAGATGTACATAATGAAATCAATAACACATTTTATGAAAATGATATCAATCAAAAGAATATTGTTAGATTTGGCACATGGATTGGAGGAGATAGAGACGGTAATCCCTATGTAACCTTGAAAGTCACAGAGGAAGCATTAAAGATATATTCAAACCAAATAATTCAGATTTACAAAGATAAAATAATTGATTTATCTGAAAGTTTCAGTATTTCGACTTTATACACTGAAGACCCTAAAAAACTAATTTCAAAAATAAAAGATTATTCTAAAATTTTGAAAAAAGAGCATCGTCATTACATGAAGATTAATTTTGATGAGCCTTTCAGAATTTTTTTATCATTAGTCTTTCATCGTCTTGATAATTTTCAAAAAAACAGCAAAGGTTATAGCTCATTTATTGAATTTAAGAATGATCTGTATTTATTTGAGCAAGAGGTTAACAATTGTTTCAATGAAAGTTCATTTTCACCTGACTTAAGAAGATTTATTGAATATGTAGAACAATTTAAATTTCATGGTGTTGAGATGGATATTAGAGAAAATGCAAATGTTTTAAATTACAAAAAAAATTATGTTAAAAAATATGATGAATTTATAAATCTTCTTAAAAGAATTCCAGAATGGAAAAATCTTTATGGAGATACTGTCATAAATTCTATTATTTTATCAATGACAAAAAATGAAAAAGACATTTTAAATTTACACTCACTATGTAAGAAATATATTAAAAATACGGAGGATATTCCAATGTTAGTGCCGTTATTTGAAGAGATAGATGACCTTGAGAATTCCCATGTTATTATTTCTAGACTTTTTATGAATAAAGATTATCAAAAACATTTAGAACATTTAGATTCTAAACAAGAAATTATGCTCGGTTATTCAGACTCGAATAAGGATGGTGGTATCGTAACTTCACAATGGTCAGTCTATAAATCTCAAATTGCTTTATTTAAAACAGGGAAAAGAAATAATATAGAAATTTCATTTTTTCATGGCAGGGGAGGAACTATTAGTAGAGGTGGAGGGCCTACATATAATTCTATACTTTCTCAGCCAAAGGGAACAATTTCAAATACTTTAAGATATACAGAACAAGGTGAAGTAATTTCTGATAAATATTCAACATCTAACTTAGCAATTGAAAATTTAAAATTAGGGTTGTTTGCATTTTTAAAAGCTAAGACTACTAAAGGTAAAGTACTTAAAGGAGAGACTAATTTTATGAATGAATTTTCAAGACTTTCCTCAAAAAAGTATAAAGCCTTAATTGATGACGATAATTTAATAAAATATTTTGAAACAGCTACTCCAGTAAATCTATTATCAATTCTAAACATTGGTTCAAGACCCTCTAAAAGATCGAAGACTAGTTCTGTTGAAAATTACAGAGCAATTCCCTGGGTATTTGGATGGGCTCAAACAAGACAGACTATTACTGGTTGGTATGGATCTGGTACAGCTTTAGAAAATTTAATAAAGCTACACGGAATACAGCATGTAAGAAATATTTATAAATCTTCTTCATTTTTGCAAAATTTATTAAGCAATATTGAAATGACTTTAGCAAAAACAGATTTGATAATTACTAAATTTTATGTTGATAGATTAGTTGAAGATAAGTATTTGTATATATATGAAAATATTATCGAAGAATCAGAGAAGGTTCAAAAAACAATTTTAAAAATTACTCAATCAAAAGAATTATTAGATTCTAATAAAATTTTGAAAAACACTCTTGCTATTAGAGATACTTATCTTGATCCCTTATCTTTGATACAAGTATTTCTTATGCAAAAATTACAAAACAATAAATTGAGTGATTATGAGAAAACTTCATTGCTTCTTTCTATAAACGGTTTAGCTGCAGGTTTAAGGAATACTGGGTGAAAGATCTCTTAGTTCAAAGTGCATTTCATCTGGAGACGTCCAAGTTCCACCCCATGCAAATCCCCATTCGTTAAAAATCTCAACTACTCTTGGGTGATATCCTGATTTAACATTTATGTCAATTGCGATTCCCCATGCATGCCTCGAGATAGAACCTCCTGCATTAAATCTATTTATTCGCCTTGGCGCGTAGCAACCTCCTGATTTCTGAAATTCTTCCTTATACAGAGTGCCTTCCAATCCCTCATCAATGACTTGATTAAGTGCTCCTAAAAGGGGTTTCCACATTATTTTATTGCAAGTAGCTCTACCGATTATTGGCATTTCTTTCCTTTCAATATTTTCGTTTCGCCAAGCTGGTTCAACAATTATCCAAGTTCCATCTTTTTCTTTAATTTGAAAATCTCCAAAATAATTTTTGACTAATGCTGTTGGCAGAACCCAATTTTTATTTGGTTTAGAATCTCTAAAGGTGATTCGGAGTTGTTTATATTTTATGTTTCTATAGAGCTCAACAAAATGATTCTCAGTTACTTTAGTATCCCAGATTATTGCTTGTATATTTCTATTAATACCCAATTCGTATCCAACTTCTTTACTTACAAGACCTTCAAACCAACCAATTTCTGAATCAGATACTATGTCACCAACTTCTATCTCTGTTACAAGTTCGTTCATTCCCACCAACACTAATTTGTCTCCAACATTTATTGAGTATTGATCTGCTGTTAATTGAGATACGATTATTTTATTTTCTTTTATTAACTCTGTAATTTCATCTGTATAGAATAAATCCGCATATTTACTCTCAATAGATTTTACTGAAAGACTGTATAGGTAATTAGGGTTAGTGTTTAAAGTTTCTACATCATTTACGTCAATTATCTTTTCAAGTCCAATGTTTGCTCGACCTATAAAAGTTACGTTACTTTCTAAGTTTTTTACGGACTCTACGATTTGGTTAGTAACACTATAATATAAAACACCAGGCTGAGAAATAGTTATAACATCATAATTTTCAATGCCATTAAATGTTTTTTTATTTTCTAACTCATGTTCTCCATCGTGAGCAAATGCAGAAGATTGCATTATGATAAACAAAACAATTAAAAAAAGGCCCAACTTTTTCACCTACTAATTATAAGTAAATAAATAATCAATATTTAATAAACATTTAACTTTAAAAATACAAGTAAATCTTTACAGTGTTTAGTATTCAATGATGAAAAATAAGGATAATATTTGAAACTATTAACAAACTTTTTTACGTCGGCTGCTATTAAATTTCCAGTAATTACCATTGTTGTGATATTAGGCATCACAGGATTCTTTGGATTTATGACTACTCAAGCTGAAGAACTTGATACTGGTTTTGGTGGCGAATTAGAAACGCCTGAAATAGAAGCTCAAGGAAAACTATCTGATTATTTTGGTGGATCAGGTACCCAAAGTGTTTTACAACTAGTTTTTGAAGGAGAAGATGTTTTAACTGTTGAAGGTTATGAAGCTTATTTATCTGCAGTTGAAGTCATTGCGAACAGTGAAATATACAAATATCTAGTAAATGATCCAAATCAAGGTTTAGTCCAAGGTTTTTTTGCACCTATAGATGTTGCAAAAGCCTTTAATCCAATGCTTGATGTAAGCAGTTTGACTGATGAACAATTCAAACAATTATATAAAACTACATCTGCACAGATGCCGCCTGAATTCCAACAATTTGCATCTGCTCTTTTGTCTAGTTCTTATGATGAAGAAGCAGTAACTGCTAGTGCTGGTTTAGGTATTGTAACGGTTAACTCGGCATTAATTGGGGCTGAGTTTGGATTTGAAGGAGTCTTTGAAGAACAACCAAGATTAGAAGTTGCTTTAAACAAAAATCTGCTTGAGTTAAGCGATGAATTTGAAAATATAAACTTATCTGGTTTTTCTTTATCTTTATTGTTTGGTGACGAACAGGATGACTTTTTAGAAGAAGTTGCACAGCTTTTTGGAGCTGCTTTTGGAATAATATTTTTAGTTCTTGCATTTATATTTTTTATAAGACCAACAAAAACGTTTGGATTTTTTAAGTCTTCGAGAAGAACCCTTGCAGATATTTTTAATAGCTTAGCTGCTATTTTGTTAGCAATATTATGGATGCAGGGGATAGGAGTTGTTCTTGGACCTGGATATTTAGATATTATTGGGGCTCCAAACCAACTATCTCAGATTTCAACAATAATAATTCTTGGTTTAGGAGTGGATTATGCAATCCATTTCACAGGAAGATACAGAGAAGAATTAGGCCTAAAAAATTCTGTTAATAAATCTGCATCTATAACTTTAGGATCAGTGGGTATTGCCTTAACTCTTGCTACTTTAGGAACTATGGTTGGCTTTTTGACAAATATTGTATCTCCTTTAACACAATTGCAAGATTTTGGAATTACAACAGCACTTGGAATTTTTTATGCATTTATTTTAGTTATGACATTAGTTCCGGCAATAAGAACATTACTTGATAAAAGATCTGAAAAAAAGAATACAATTGATGCAGATGCATTTGCATCATCTGGAGAAAAATTATTTAATAAATTATCTGCATCAACTGCAATTATTCCTAAAAAGTTAAAAATAGTTGCAATTGCTTTGATTTTAGGAATTGGTGGTTATGGATACTATGGATTTACTAATATATCTACAGTATTTAATTTTACCGATTTTTTGCCATCTGATAGTCCAACTGTAAAAACGTTTAATACTCTCCAAGATGAATTTGGTGGTGGATTTGGAGAAACAACAAGTGTCTTAATTGAATCTGATAATATTGCGACCCCTGAAATTCATAATGCCTTAATTGATTCATTAAACAATTTATCTGATGTTGAGAATGTACTCGTATTTGGTGGCAATGCAGCGGCAGAGTCTGTGGTTGGCTCACTTGGAGCAATGCTTGTTCCACCGTCAGCAAATCCTCAAGCACCTCCACCAATGCCAGATATGGCCTTGATAGGTCAACTTGGAGGATTCGGTGTTCAAATCATGAACGGTCAAGGATTAGATGCACTTAGAGTCAGTTCTGCTGGGGATGTTGAAGGACTCTACTCATACTTACTGGACACAGATAACGATTTATTTAGTACAAGTCTTTACGTTGATGAAACAGAGAGTATTTCTGCGATGCAGGTGAGAATTACAACTTCTGCAGGAACTTCTGGTGCTGCTCAGATCAGAGATGATTTATACACTGCATTTCAACCCCTTTCAGAATTAGGAATATTTGTTGGTGTGACCTCTGATAATATCGTTACAGAAAGTGTCAATGAATTGATTAATTCCTCGCAATTCCAGTCATTAGTATTTGCAATATTAGCCTCAATGGCATTTCTTGTTTTGTATTATTTAATTGATATGAGAAGACCATTTTTAGGCGTTGTGACAGTTCTTCCCGTTGCTGCTATTGTGCTTGGGACATATATGGGAATGTATTTACTAGATATTCCTTTAAACCCAGTCACGTCAACACTATCAGGACTAGCGATTGGTATCGGTGTCCCATTTGTTATCCATGTTACAAATAGATTTAGAGAGACAATATCATCTGGTATAGAACCTGTAGAAGCAATTCGTACGACTTTAAAAACTACAGGAGGATCATTATTTGGTAGTGCTTTTACTACTATGGCAGGTTTTGGAATTCTTACAACATCATCATTAGTTCCTTTCCAACAAATGGGAACAGTTATATTAGTTTCAATTGGCTTTGCTTTGATCGCTTCATTAACGATACTTCCAACATTTTTGGTTCTTTGGGCAAATTACCATAATAGAAAAACGGCAAAAACTTTATAAAAATCGTTATTACTATTACATAGGTGAAGTTATTCGAATTACTTGATGATATAAACAAAATTGTTCCTTTGAAATATGCATTTGAAGATGATTCTGTTGGAATCACAATTGGCGAAAATGAATCTAAAGTTACCAATATTGTTGTAGGTCACGAACTGGATGACTACCTTTTAGATTATTGCTCTAATAACAATATTGATACAGTTATTACTTACCACCCTCCACCATATAAAAAAATCACTGCAGAAGACAACAGTGAAAATTTCTTACCTGAATCAATTACAACAAATTTTATTGGTGCCTCTATAAATGTCATAACAATTCATACTGCACAAGATGTTTGTAAGGATGGCAATGCTGATACTTTAGTCGATCTATTTAATATGAAAAATTCTTCAGTCTTCGCTGAAACTATTGGAGAATTTGGTGCGGGTCGTATTGGAAATATAGATAAGAAATCTTCAAAAGAACTAAAAAAAGTAATTGAAAATAAACTAAACACAAAAGTAATACGAACAAATGAATATTTCGAAAGCATGGATGAAATAACGCAAATCGCAATATTACCAGGATCTGGAACTCAATTCATGGAGGAAATTATTAATAAAACAGAAGTATTTATTACTGGAGATATCTCACACAGATATTTATTAAAAGCAGATGAAGAAAAGATGGGATTAATACAGATTGGACATATATCATCTGAAATACCAGGTATGAAGAAATTTGTAGAAAAGTTCAGTAACTTAATGCAAAAAGAAATTAATTATATATACAAAGATTTCTATGAATGAGCCATTTTTACTGAGTAATTTAATTGACTTACAAGAGATTGATAACAAGATATTTAAACTAATTGATTCAAAATCCTCAAGTGAAAATGTAAATAAACTTAGAGATTTAGAAATAGAATTTAAAGATTTAACTTTAAATATAACTGGACAAATTGATTTGCTAGAAAAATATTTTTCCATAAAAGAAAATAATGAAAAAAGCTTAAAAGAGATAAATCTAAAAATAGAAGATATTGATATAAAATTATCAAGTAGCGATCTAGATCCTACTGATACATTGAATTACTCAAATCAAAAAGAATCTTTAAAAATAAAAACAAATAAATTAAAAGAAGAAATTAATAACATTGAAGCAGAATATTCTGATGAAATTGATATTTTAAAGAAAGACAAAGAAAATTTAGAAGAAATAAAGACAGAACTAGTTGTGATAGCAAAACTTGTTAAATCAGAATGGAATCTTCTTGATCAACAGATTCCAATTTTGGAGAATGAAAAATCTGAATTTATTTCAACATTCCCTGAGGATTTAAAAGTTTTTTATGATAATTTAAAAAATAAAGGTGTAGAAATTATCGCGGCTTATAAAAACGGTAATCATTGTGGATGTTGTGGAGTTGAACTAACTACATCAGAGATTGATAAAATTCTTTCTACTAAGTTCCAACAATGTACTTATTGCAATGGAGTGATTGTTTAATGTATAAAGTATTTTGTGATGGTGCCTCTAGGTCAAATCCTGGAGAAGCAGCCATTGGTGTAAGCATACAAGATAATGAAAAAGAAATTCATACTATTTCAGAGGCAATTGGTATAGCAAGTAATAACGTAGCTGAATATAAATCACTAATATTTGCGTTAGAGTACTCTCTTAAAAAAAATTATTTAAATTTAGAAATTTTTCTAGACTCAAAATTGGTGGTTGAACAAATAAATGGTAACTTCAAAGTGAAATCAGATAATCTTAAAAAGTTAAATTCTGACGCAATTAATCTAATCAGCAAATTTAATTCAGTAATAATAAGCCACATTTATAGAGAACATAATAAAAGAGCGGATCAATTAGCAAACATGGCATTAGATAAATAATATGTTATTTTGGCATCTAGGCTTTTCTATATTTATTTTTAGGTATGTATATAAAGATTTTGAAGCTGACCTTCGTTACTTAGCTGGAGGTGCGTTATTACCTGACTTTATTGATTTTCTTTTTAATTTATTTGGTCTAAAAATTGCTTTCAACCAGCCAGGTCATACATTGATATTTGCCATTTCTGCAATGACTTTAGTAATGGTTGTCACTAGACGAAAAACTGAATATAGAAAAAATTGTTTATTAATTTCGATTGGAATATTTTTACATTTATTTTTAGATTTTATGTGGCTTAACCAACATATTTTATTTTTTCCTTTGCCATTTGATTCTATTGAAACATCTTCAAGAGGCTTCTTAATTCTCTTAGTTCAAGAAATTGCTGGATTTTCATATTTGTATTCAAAAATTAATACTTTAGAACAAGCAGATGATTTCTTTAGAGAAGGTAGAATTTAATCTTTTTTTAAATAAAGATTAAAACTAACCATTATAAGAAATATCGCAAAAACTGTATTTAAAACATTTTGAGACAATAAAAAAGCAACATTGCCACCAATTATCGAACCAATAATTCCAAATAGTCCAATATAGGTTCCTTGTTTTATTAATTCAGGATTTCCCTTGAGCTTAGTTATCGCCGCAGTCATGGCTGTCGGGATAGTTGCTATTAGTGAAAAACCTTGCGCAACAATATTTTCTAAACCACCAAAAATTATTAGTAGAGGAATTCTTACAATTCCACCTCCAATTCCTAAAAGTCCTGACAAAATTCCAGTAACTATTCCAATAATTATATAAAAGAAAGGATTTTCATTAAAAGAGCTTTCAAAATTAGCATTTAAAAACATTCGAATTGAAACAATTACAAGAAGTATTGAAAAAATTCTTTCTAATGATTTTGTTTTAATCATTGCTGTCAGCTTACTGCCAAAATAACCACCTACTATTCCACCAACTATGAGATATAAAATATTAAAAGTTAGAGTTATTCCATTTATGATATATGTAAATCCACTTGCTGATGCAACAAAGATTATTGCCATTGAAGAAATACCAGTATTAACTTTAAAATTCTGAGTTGTCATATAAGTTAAGAGTGGAACAAAAATAACACCTCCACCAACTCCTAAGAGACCAGACAGAAGACCTCCAATTAATCCAATTATGAATAATTTGAACAATTGTTATTTCTTTAATTTAGGTAATAATTCTTTACCAAGAAGCTCTATGGTTTTAGGTTGATCTATTGAAGAAATTTGTATAGTAACAATTTCAGATTCAAAATCCTCAACGAGTGGTTTATAAATATTTACAAGCTCTTCAATATTTCCAGCTCTTGAAAATTTAGACATTATCTCTTCACGTCCTAAAGAGTCTGCGGTTTCTCTCAATACCATAGGGTCTAGTTCTTGTAATCTATTTGGAGCTCTTAAACCTCTCCATGATTTTAATGATTCCCATGCATCCTCATCGTTATCGGCAAACATAGTCCATCTGTACGTATGTACTCTTAAATTAGTTTTTCCTAATTCCTCTGACTTCTGTTTAGATGGATTAATGACCTTTTCATAAGCATCTTCTGGATTTTTGACACTAATCATTAATCCATCGGCATACTCAGCGGCAAGAGTTGCAGATTTTGGCCCACCTGCTGCCAACCATATAGGTACCTCTTTCAATGGCGGTGTGTATAATTTTGCTGAATTTGTATTGTAGTATTCACCTTCAAAGGTTAATTTTTCACCAGATAGAAGTCTTTTAATTATGGTAAGGGCTTCCTTCATGCGATTTGCTCTTTCCTCATATTTAGGAAATTCATAACCCAAAGGTCCTTCATTGATATTTTCACCAGTACCTACTCCTAGATGAAAAGTTGATTTAGTAAATCTATCAATAGTTGCGCATGCTTGAGCTATTACTCCTGGATGAATTCTCCACAATGGTGTTGTGACTCCAGTTCCTAGATCCATATTTTTTAATTCTCTAGCCAACGCTCCTAAAGTTGCCCAGGTAAAATTAGAAGCTGAATGGTCATCAACCCATGGATGAAAATGTTCAGAAATTGTGACCATGTCAAAGCCAGCTTTTCTTGCTAATTGTGCATGTTCCAGCAATTCTTCAGGTTGCCATTGCTCTGAACCTAAAAAGTAAGAAAATTTAGTCATAGCTGTAGATTAATATTAATGAATTTTTAGGTGGGTGCCTCAATGAAGAGACACCCAAGTTTTTGAAGTTATAAGCCGGATTCTGTTTACACAAAAAGTGTAAGATAATCATCCATCTTGTATATCTGTTACCAAATATATCTAGCTACCTACCCACAATTTTTAGCCGAGCAAGCTAATTGCTTTTTGGTATTGCTCCGAGAGGGGTTTACAAGCTAATTTAATCTCTTAAATTACTGGTAGTCTCTTACACTACCTTTTCACCCTTACCTACTATGTAGGCGGTTTATTTTCTGTTGCACTTTCCGTCAATTTCTTGCCTGGGGGTTACCCAGCTCTCTGCTCTATGGAGTCCGGACTTTCCTCGATAAATCGCGATTATCCACTTCACAAATTAACGATAGTATAAAAATGAATTCTTATGGATAATTATTTATTATTTCCTCGATATTTGATAGGTTTAAAGGGCCTATGTATTTTTTAACTATTTCCCCATTTACAACAATATGAGTTTCAGGAACGCCAAAGACTCCCGATTCAATAGCTAATTTACTACTTTCATCAACTGCATAAATGATCTCTCCATATCCATAGTTATTAAGGAATTCAATTGAGTTTTGAATATTATCCTGAAAACTTACCATTATTACACTGTCTTTTAAATTATTTGTTTCTGCAAGTGTTATCAGGAGGTCATGTTCTTCAATGCACTCTAGACACCAAGAGGCCCAATAATTTATGATTATGAAAGAATCATCAACTTTTATAGACTCTTCATTAGTTAAGGATACTAAATCAAAATTGCCAATTTTAATATTATCTGAAGTTAAGTTTTCATCAATAGTTGTACAGAGTGGTAAACATATAAATAAAAAGAGAATAGATAATTTATTTTTCATAATTTTCAAGTATCTCAACTATAAAATTTCTATCCTCTTTACTCAGTTTATTTGACCGAATAACAGAATTAAGAATTTCTAAACCTTCATTTTGTTTTACGGGATCTTGGATATAAATAATTCCAAGATATGATTTAGCAACCAAAGATTCAGAATTTATTCTTAATGATTCATTTAAATATGTAGTTGCCACATCCAAATTATTTGATTCATAAACCATCCAGCCAATTTGAGCTAATGCAAAACTCTTTAATTCATTCTCAGCACTATTTTCAGCGATATACATGTAATGGGGTAGGGCTTGTGAGTAATCTAAATCATCAAAGTATCTGTTGGCTAAAGCCATTCTCATTGGGTGAATATCAGGATTTTGTTCTATAACTGACTCCATTTCTTCATTAGTAACATTTGCTAAATTAGTATTGAATTCATCATTAATTTCTGAATTATTTTGAAGATTAATGAATAATACAGTCGCAAATATTAAAAAAGAAAATGAGGAAATAATCCACTTAGTCATTACGTACCTTTTTATAAAAAACATAAGCAAAAAGTGCACCAAAAAATATAGGAATTAGTAACAGAAGAGGGTTTGTATCTTGTGGACTAGTATTTATTCTTTCACCAAACCGAAGAGTCCAATAGTTCATAATTTGTTCATCACTTAGACCATTAGCTATTTGTTCCTTTAAAACATCTCTCATATCATCTGCATACTCAGAAGGGGAATCATAAAGAGTCTCACCTTGACATACAGGGCATAATAAACTTTTGCTCAACTTTTCATATCGTGAATCCTTATCCTCGTAAACAATCGAAGGAAGTGCTAAAAGTAACAGTAATAAAAATAAAGAAATGTATTTTTTCATTTTCTAATCCTCGTAAGAAACGATGCTGAGCTGATACCTAAACCAAGCCATAATATAAATATGCCATAATTTTCTCTAAATATTAGTTTATATTTATCTTCATCTATCACCTTGATGGTTACGTATGTGTCACTATCTATACTTCTAAATACTGCAGGTGAGCTTATTGCTTGCTGTGATGAATTTTTAAAAATATTTAATGAAGCATATTTTTCTTTATTATTATAAATTTTATAGGAAGATTTATTACATTTTTTTTCACTTTTTATCTCTTCAAAAGGGGAAAGAATTAAAAATTCTTTATCACCAAAATTAACCTCATCTCCAGCAGATATAATTAGTTCATTTGAATAACTTTGAGTAACATTCATTATTAATCCAATAGCAAAAATTCCAACACCTAGATGGGAAATTTGCCCAGTCCAATATTTGCCTTGTAGTTTAGTTTTTTTAAATCTTCTCAATATATTTTTAGAGATTACAATTATCAACATAATTGACCCAAATATTGTGATTATAAATTTGTAAGAAGCATTGAAATAAACTGTAAAACTTATTGAGAGAATTAGAGATAAATTAATCTGATTTTGATTTTCGCTTAACCAATCTTTTAAATTCAAATTTACTTTTGATACTTTTGTAGAAAATACCATCAAATAAATAAGAATCAAAAGCAATGGACCAACTAATATATCGTAAAAAGATCTTCCCATGGTAAGTTGTTTACTAAAAAAAGATTCATAAAAAATTGGATACGTAGTTCCAATTAACACGATTAATGCTGATGCAGATAAAACAATATTATTTGCGACAAAAAAACCTGTTCTTCCAAAAAGATTTTTAACTTTTTTTTGAGCTTTTAAAATAATCGACATTTTTTATGCCAATATAAACAAACAAACCTGTAAACATTACTAATCCAATAAGTAAATAAGTACCTATGTTTCCATTTGAAAATGCATGTACTGAGATTAATACACCTGATCTGGTAATGAATGTTCCAAAAATTACTGATAGAAACATAAGGCATGAAAGTACATAATTCCAGTTAATAAGTGTTTGTTCTTTGATTTGTGTTTTAGATGAGTGCAAAAAAGCAGTTGCTAATAACCATGGAATGAAAGAAACATTTTCCACTGGATCCCACGCCCAGTACCCACCCCATCCAAGAACTTCATAAGACCAGGCAGCTCCTAATGTAATACCTGCTGTTAGAAAGAGCCAAGGAAAATAAGTAGCTTTTTTCGGCGACTTTAATCCAGTTTTCATCTTTGTAATTATTAAATAACTCACTTGTTGAAATCACAAATGGAAGTACTAAACCGATATATCCAAGATAAAGTATTGGAGGATGAATTGCCATTAAAGGATGATTTTGAAGAAGGGGATTTGGACCCCTTCCAGTATCTGATATCACTAAATCTTGAAATGGTAATAAGGTGAAATCTTGACACCCTATTGATGCCAACTGAACACATCCTGCAAAAGGTGATGAACTAAAAATTGTAAAACTATTAAAAAATAAAATAATTAACGCAAAAATTTTTATATCGTAAATTTCAGTGGTTGATTTATAGTATTTTATATATAAATAGTAATAAATACTTAATACCAAATTCCATAAGAGAATTGAGCCATCTAGAGAACCCCAAAGCGAAGCAAATTTATATACAGGGGGAGTTGTAGCTGCAGAGTGATTTGCAATATAATAGATCGAAAAATCGTCTAAAAAAAGTCCTATCTCAAGTAGACAAAACAACATAAAATGAATCAATAAATTTATTCTGACAAGAGGATGAAAAATTTTTTTTGTTGTTAGAAAAAAAATAAAATTATTAAATTTAGAGACCCTATCCAAGTTAATAAAATGCCAATTGAGGATATCATTCTGAATAATTTTCTACGTCATACACTTCGCCATCTTCAGAGATGTACTCGTTGTCGTGTTTTACAAGCATGTCGTCAGAGTAAAATATATCATTACTAAAATAACCATCTAATATTACGCCCATTTCATCTTGAAAGAGTTCAGGAATAAATCCATCAAAATTAATTTTCATAGTTACATTTCCATCGGTAATCAGGAATTCTGTTGCACCAAGTTCACCTTTTTGAACAGAATCAGATACAACAAATCCACCGAGTTTAATCCTCTCATCAGATGTAGATGATAAATAATTAGCTTCCGTTGTTGTGTAGTAATAAATAGTGTTATTTGAGGCAATTCTTATACTTGCTAATATAATTATAAAAATCCCAATAAAGATGAGAAATAAATTTTTTTTTCACTTGTTATCTAGATTTTAGCCCTTGATTTAGGATTTAGATAATTATCCCATTTTTGATCAGAGTTAATTCTAAATTTCTTAGCAAGGAATATATGAACGAGTGTTACAAGTAAAACACTTATTAGAAGTGTAGTTAATATGTCTGGAGACATAGGTGCATCACCACTAGAAACTGTTTCCTGACTTAAAATAGATGCTTGTTGATGAACTGATCGCCACCATATGACACTAAAATGTAATATGGGTATTTGAATAACACCAAATATACCTATAAACGATGAATTTTTTGCTGTCTTTCCTAAGTCATCACTGAATCTTCTAGAAGCTAGATAACCTAGATAAACAAGTAACAATATTGCAGTTAAGTTTAGTCTTGCATCGCCCCAAACCCACCATGTTCCCCATGTAAACTTTCCCCATACAGATCCTGCGATGAGAGTTGAAACAGTGAATAATAACACCGGATTTTGCATTTGCTTCAGCTCTTGAATCATACTTAGGATTTTTTTTTAATCAAATAAAGCAAAGAGTATATGAATGTAAGTGTGTATGCAAGATATGCTATCCAAACAGTTGGGACATGAACGTAAAGAAGCTTAGAAGATATCCCTTGAATATTATCGTACGGCCCAAAAGCACTTACTAATATCCAAACTAGAAGTGGTCCATACAACATCATCTAATTTGTCCTTTCAAGGTAAAAATTTGATATTGCAAAAATAAAAACTGTAATTCCCAAATACATTAATAAGTAAATATTAGCTATGTCCTGTCCTAAACCTAACCACAATGGACCTATAAAGAAAGATAAAGCTAAATACATTGGAGTAATGAGAATAAATTGAACAAATCTATTATTAAAGCTGGTAAACATCTGAAAAATTATATTTACCATGCATGCGTTAAGAGCAAAAAATATAATTGATAATAAAAAGTAAATTATCGACACATTAACACTCGAGTTGGTAAAAACAGAATACATAATATTTAAAATCAAAACTTGAGGAAGAAAAATTATAAATTCTGATATGAACTTACTATTCAAGAACTCTATTTTTTTAAAATTTCCAAAATTTAATTCTCTAATTAATTGTTCCAAAATGATTGGCTTTCTGATTGCAAAAAGAGTCGAAAATACTATCAGAAATAATAAATGAGATACAATAAATAGATCTTCATCAACTGCAAATCTATTTTCAATCAAAATTGGAAAAATAATTATAAGGACGGTCATAGTTGGAGTAATGAGAAAAAGTGAAGAACTATTTTTAAATTCAACAAGTAATTCTTTCTTTATTATGTCTTTATTCATGTTCGTTCAGATCTATTATTTCAAAATTGATACCTTGAAAATCAATTAATTCTTGAGTTGATAAAATGTTAGATTTTTGATTTTGTGTACGATTATCAATTAAATTTTTTAATAAATTAATTCCTTTAGAATCTAAGAAGTTTAATGGCTCATCTATACATAAAACTGTAGGATTTTTTATTTCAATAATTGATAATTCCGCTCTCTTAATCATTCCACTAGAAAAGTTTTCTACTTTTTCATTTAAATATATTTCAGGTAAATAATTATTTGAAACTTTTAATTTATCATCTGTTGATAGATGAGACTTTGTTGTGAAATATTTAATATTTTCCAAAAGTGTTAACTCCATTATTAAAGTTGCATATGGAGAGATTTGATCTATATTACTTTTTGTTCTTATTACTTTGGATTTAAAATCTGAACCATCAAAATTTGATGATATGTAATTGATTAAAGTAGATTTCCCAGCACCGTTTCTACCTATAATCTGGTAATTATTTTTTTCACTGAATTCAAGATTTAGATTGTTTAGAACTACCTGATTTGAATAGCCCAGAGTTAAATTTGTTGATTTAAAAAATATTTCAGACACAACTTTATTGTATTGAGGATAGTTTTTTATAAATTTCAAAAGTTGTGATTACGTCATCTTTCGCTGAGTGAGTAGGTTTTGAAACATCAAAGTATTCAGCAATTGTAATTAATTTATGATTTTTAATTTTATCATTCAATTTTGTCCTACTGAGTAAGACAGTATCTATTGTTTTATTATTTAATGGCTGGTCTAGATAATAATTCAAAAACTTTAAATCAAAATAGTTAATATTATGACCTACTAAAACTGACTCTTTAACAAATTCTCTAATTTCTAAACTTTTTTCTTCAAAGTATGGAGAATCCTTTACTTTTTCGTTTGTAATCCCATGAATATGAGAATTTTCTATATTTTGGTTTGTGTTAAACAAGCTATAAAACTCATCAATGATCTCGTTATCTATAACTTTTAAAATATATAATTCAAGTATTTCAGAATCTTCAGGTTCAAAACCTGTTGTTTCGATATCTAATATACATAATTGATTATTCACAATTTTTATAAAATTCCCACATTGCTATTGCTGCTGCACCTGATGCGTTCAATGAATCTACTTTATTTTCGGTATCGATCTTCAGGATTTTTGATGCATTATCTTTCCAGATTTCAGAAATACCATATTGTTCAGATCCAATTACAAGGGCATAATTTTTTTTAGGCTTATATGATCTAATACTGTTTGCAGAGTCTGGATCTAAAGAAATAATTTCATAATTCAATTTCTTAAGATCAGAGATTATTTTTTCAGACTTTTCAGAGAATATATTTATATTAAAGATATGACCTATTGACGATCTTATTACATTTGGATTGAACAAGTCAGTGACTCCATCCGATGAAATTATATTAGTTATATCGAAAGACCTTGCTGTCCTGATCATCGTACCAAGATTGCCGGGTTTTTCTATTGAATCTGCAATGAGAATTGGACCTGATAATTCATTATTATCGATATTTAGTATATCTACTTTGAATAATGAAATTATTCCGTCAGGCCTATCTCTATATGATATTGCTTTGAAAGCCTTGCTTGTTAGATCCACAATTCTCACACTTTTATTTTTAAACTTTTGTATTAGCTCTTGATTATTTTCGCCAATAAAGAATTCTCTACAAATATAAAGAGTATCAATCTGATAATTGGAACTAATTAGTTGTAAGTTTTCACGATAACCTTCAGCTAAAGACTTTTGCTCTTGTCTTCTAATCTTATTTTTCTTAAGTGAAATTAAAAATTTAAGTTCTGGATTTGCTAATGATGATATTTCTTTATTTTTCATATTTTTCTTTGTGTAAAAGTTTTTTTTTATTTAAATTTTCCTTTTTTAAATTAGTTGATTCCTCTTCAACGCCCGCTGTTACAAAACCTAAAATTTCAATATTCTCAGGTATTGATAGTAATGATTTTATTTTTTGTATTTCCATATTATGAGATCCTAGAAATCCACTTTTAAGTCCGGTTTCTTCTACTAATAACATACAATTCATCATTGCAGCTCCAGCATCTACATACCAATAGGGGACACTCCAGTTGCTTGAGTTAGTTTGATTTTGCTTATCAAGTTCTTTGTATCTTTCATGGTAGGCCTGTTCATTTATCAAAATTAGAAATATTGCTTTTGAATTTGATAACCATTTACCATAGCCCTTTTTTAAATAACTATCTTCGTTTGCATAAATTGCTAGTTTCTTTATATTTTCTTTATTTTCAACGGATATAATTTCAATACCTCTTGAGAATCCTGCTGTTGGTATTTTTATCGTTAGTTTTGGTATATCTGACAAATTTGGATAATCTTTATCAGTTTCTGAATAGTTTCGAACAACTCTTCTATTTAAAAGTAACTCTTTAAGATGGATATTTTCATTCTTCATCATTCAAAATAAAATCTTTAACCATATCTCCAACCTCAGAAGTGCCCATACCCATCTTTCCAGCTGAAAGAGAATCTAGTTTTTGTGCGGTTTTTATGACTGCACTTTCAATTTTATTTGCATATTTCTCTTCACCAAGTACATCAAGCATCATTGAGGCTGCTGCAACACAAGCTAGGGGATTAATTACATTTTTACCTGTATATTTTGGTGCAGAACCTCCAATTGGTTCACACATTGATACCCCTTGTGGATTGATATTTCCACCTGCAGCAATTCCCATTCCTCCTTGAATCATTGCACCTAAGTCAGTAATAATATCTCCAAACATATTGTCTGTCACAATGACGTCAAACCATTCAGGATTTTTAACCATCCACATACACACTGCATCGACATGACCATAATCTGTTTCAATGGCTGGGTATTTTTCTGCTACTTCATAGAAAACTCTTTCCCATAAATCGTGAGCATAAGTAAGAACATTGGTTTTTGCACATAAAGTTATCTTTTTTCGATTATTTTTAACCGTATACTCAAAAGCGTATTCAATACATCTTTGTATTGCACTTCTTGTATTTATGGATTCTTGAGTCGCAACTTCTTTATCCGTACCATAATGAATATAACCACCTGCTCCAGCATAAAGTCCCTCAGTGTTCTCTCTAACAACCACAAAATCTATATCTTTAGGAGTTTTGTTAGCTAGGGGAGTTTCAACACCAGGATACAACACGACAGGTCTCAAATTAATATATTGGTCAAACTCTTTTCTCAACTTTAATAAGATACCTTGTTCAAGAATTCCAGGCTTTACATCAGGGTGACCAATAGCGCCAAGTAATATTGAATCACTATTACCAAGTTCATCGATATCAGCTTCAGTAACTAGGTCACCACTACTTAAATATCTATCACCACCTAAATCATTCATGATAAAATTAAAATCAATATCAAATTTAGATTTTGTTTGTTCAAGAACTTTTAATGCTTCATCAACAACTTCTGGTCCGGTTCCATCTCCACCAATTACTGAAATGTTATATTTTTTCATATTATTTATTTAATGCATTCAAAAATGATTCTACAGACCCTTGTACAACATCCGTGGATACAGATCTTCCTTGTTTTAAATTTTGCCCATCGTTGATTATAGTGACTATTTCAGCTGTTGCGTCTGCACCTTTTGTGATACTTTCAACTCTGTAATCAATAAGTATGGCCTCTGATTTCAAAATGTCTTTTACAGCTTTAAACGCAGCATGTATCATCCCATCACCTTCAGCTTCCTTAGTTTGATCTTCACCATTGACATTAAGAGTTACTTTTGCTGATGCAAATTCATCTTTGCTATTTACAGAAACCGATACTAATTTTACGGGGGCTTCGTTAATCTCAACTTGTCCAATAATTGCTCTCAATTCATTTTCTACGATTTCGCCTTTTCTATCAGCTAATTGTTTAAATTTTTCAAAGCTTAAATTAAATAGTTCATCTTCCAACTCAATGTTAAGCTTTTCTAAGGCATCTTTAAATCCTGCTCGACCAGAATGTTTTCCTAAAACTATTTTTGATTCCTGCCCTACAGAATCGGGAGTCATAATTTCATATGTCATCGTATTTCTTAAATATCCATGCTGATGAATTCCTGATTCGTGGCTAAAAGCATTTCTTCCAACTACTGCTTTGTTATATTGAACTGGGTAACCAGTTAATTTAGATACAAGCCTAGATGTTTCAGAAATTTCTGTTGTCTCAGCATTGATTTCAACTCCATATTGATCTTGTCTTGTTTTAATAGCCATTATTATTTCTTCTGTAGACGTATTACCAGCTCTTTCCCCAATTCCATTAATCGCACCTTCTATTTGTCTAGCTCCAGCATTAATAGCTGTTAATGAATTAGCAACAGCTAGTCCTAAATCATTGTGACAATGAGTTGAAATTATTACATCTTCATTTTTTCCTTTAACTTTGCTATAAACTTTTTTAAGAAGCTCTAAATAATCGTTTGGCGTTGCATAACCTACTGTATCTGGGACATTTATTGTTGTTGCACCCTCCTCGACAGCAACTTTTAATATTTCTATTAGAAAATCATGGTCTGTTCTTGTTGCATCTTGTGCAGAAAACTCTACATCATCACAAAGTTTTTTTGCAAACCTTACAGATTCTTTTGCATCATTTAAAACCTCATCTTTAGTTTTTCTAAGCATATGTTCCATATGTATATCAGAAGTAGAAGTAAAGACGTGTATTCTAGAATTTTTGGCTGGCTTTATAGCTTCATAAGCTTTCTCAATATCCTCTTGTACACAACGAGCTAGGGAGGCAATAGTGGAATTTTTTATATTTTTTGCAATAAGATTAACTCCATCCCAATCACCGGGGGAGGAAGCTGCAAATCCAGCCTCTATAACATCTACTTTAAGTTTTTCTAATTGTTGAGCAATAAGAAGTTTTTCAGAGGGCGTCAAAGCTATTCCTGGGCTTTGTTCCCCATCTCTTAAAGTGGTATCAAAAATTACTAATTGGTCGGAGCTCATATATCTTTTTTGATATCTTTAGCATCTAAAAAGGGCATCATATTTCTTAATTCTTTACCAATATTTTCAATTTGATGGTTTGAGGCATTTTCGCGCTCTTGCTTAAGGTAAGGAGATCCCTCGCGGGCTTGAGACATCCATTCTTTTGCAAAAGCTCCTGACTGTATTTCTTCCAAAACTTTTTTCATTTCTTTTTTTGTATCATCCGTAATAATTCTTGAACCTCTTGAAAAGTCACCATATTCCGCTGTATCTGAGATTGAATGCCTCATCCATTCAAACCCACCTTCATACATCAAATCAACAATCAATTTAACTTCATGTAAAGTTTCAAAATAAGCACTTTCTGGCTGGTAACCAGCCTCAACTAATGTTTCAAATCCATTCCGAATTAACTCAGTAAGACCGCCACACAGAACAACTTGCTCACCAAATAAGTCGGTTTCGGTTTCCTCTTTAAAAGTTGTATTTAATACGCCGGCTCTTCCACCGCCTATTGCGGAAGCATAAGATAAAGCCATTTCTTTTGTATTTCCAGATAAGTCTTTTTCAACTGCAACAAGGCAAGGCATTCCAGAACCTTCTTCATAAGTTCTTCTTAATAAATGGCCAGGACCCTTTGGAGCAATCATGGCTATAGATATATCTTCACGGGGAACTATTTCACCAAAGTGAATATTGAAACCATGTGCAAAAAATAAAGTTGAGTTATCTTTCATAAATGGAGCAATATCATTTTCATAAACATCTGCCATCAATTGGTCTGGAAGTAAAAGCATTACTATGTCAGCATTTTTAGTTGCATTTTCAAGATTTTCCACATTAAGACCCATTTCTTTTGCTCTATTAAATGATGAAGAATTTTCTCTTAAACCAACTGTTACGTCAACACCTGAATCATAGAGATTAAGAGCATGAGCATGTCCTTGGCTACCAAATCCAATTACACTAACCTTTTTTGATTTAATCATTTCTATATCAATTGATTCATCATATATTATTTTTGTCGACATTTATCCTCCTACGATTTTGTTTGGATGGCTATTCTTCCACCTCTAATCATCTCAATTATTCCAAATGGTTTAAGTAAATTTTCAAGTTTATCTAAATCTTTTGATGCTCCGGTCATCTCAAAAACTGCATAATCTGAACCAACATCTACCGATTTTGCCCCAGACAGGGAAGCCTTTTCAATGACTGATGTTTGCGTGTCTTTATTTATTGATACTTTTAGAAGTAGAACTTCTGATTCTATTGTATTTTCAGGATCAAGTTCAACAATCTTTATTACGTTGATTAGCTTATTCAATTGTTTTTTTACTTGTTCCACGGACTCAAGTTCTGTAACAATTGTCATTTTCGACCTACCTTGAATATTTGTAGGTCCAACAGCTAATGAGTTAATATTAAAACCTCTTCTAGATATAGTTGACGAGACTCTAGCTAATACACCAGGCTTATCTTCAACGAGAACACTTAATATTCTTTCACTCATAATTTTTTTAAATCATCCTCATTTAATATAACTACATCATTGCTTCCACCAGCTGGAACCATTGGAAACACCATGTCCTCTGGATCAACAATGCATTCAACTAACACTGGTTTGTCGTTGATTTCTAACATTTTTTCAAAAACTTTTTTCACATCAGATTTTTCAATCATTCTCAATCCTGTTGCTCCCATTGATTCTGCAAGTGCAACATAGTCTGGGGTATGATGTGTTAATTCTGATGCAGAAAATCTGTTTTTATAAAATATTTTCTGCCATTGCCTAACCATTCCATGATTTCCATTATTAAAAACAACAATTTTTATTGGAATATTTTCGGTTGAAGCAGTAATTAATTCCTGACATGTCATTTGAAAGCATCCATCTCCATCCAAAGCCAGAATCTGGCGATCAGGGTAAGCAGCTTGGGCACCGATTGCTGCAGGAAGGGAATATCCCATTGTTCCTAACCCTCCTGAATTTAACCATGTATTTGGTTGAGTAAAATTCCAATGTTGTGATATCCACATTTGATGTTGTCCAACTCCTGAAACAACTATTGCATCTTCATCAGATAATTTTTGAAGTTCTTCGAGAACAAAAGGAACCTTAAGTGGGCCTTTTTCTTCCTGAATGTATGACAAAGGATAATCTTTCTTCATTTGATTAAGTTCATTTATCCAATTAGTAGTTTTTAAATCTGATCCTTCTAATCTTTCAATTAAGCCAGTTATAACACTTTTAGCATCACCTACAATTGGAACTTCAGGTTCCCTTATTTTTCCTATTTCAGCAGGATCTATATCAGCATGGATTACCTTAGCATTTTGAGCAAAAAATTTAGGATTAGCTGTGACTCTGTCATCAAACCTCACACCGATGGCAATTAAGAGATCTGATTTTTGTATTGAGGTTGTAGCTGTATAGTTTCCATGCATACCAGGCATTTCAAAACAAAGTTCATTTCCGTCGGGGAAAGCACCTCTACCCATCAATGTTGTTACAACTGGTATTTGAAATTTTGTAGCAAGCTCAAATAATTCTTTATTTGCTTTTGAATGAATTATCCCACCACCAACATAAAGTATTGGTTTTTCTGCTCTCTTAATTAAATCTGCTGCCTGATTTATCATTTTTGGATTTGGGTCTAAAGTTGGTTTATATCCTGGCAAATCAACTAATTTTGGCTCAATCCAGTCAGCTTTTTGATTTAATATATCTTTTGGTATATCTACTAAAACAGGTCCGGGCCTACCGGTAGTAGCAATATGTTTTGCTTCGAGAAGTATCTGTGGAATCTCTTCTGGATTTGTAATTAGATAATTGTGCTTAGTTGCAGCCATAGTCAAACCGACCGTATAAGCTTCTTGAAATGCATCATTTCCAATTGCTTCTGACGCAACTTGACCAGTAATTGCTAAAAGTGGAGTAGAGTCCATCAAGGCATTTGTTAAAGATGTAATTAAATTAGTTGCTCCTGGTCCAGATGTAGCAATTACGACACCAAGTTCACCAGTAGCTTGAGCATAGCCCTCTGCCATATGACCAGATCCTTGTTCATGTCTGGCTAATATATGTCTAATTGGACTGTCGTACAATGGGTCATAGGCAGGCAGTATTGCGCCACCAGGTAATCCAAAAATAGTAGAAATGTTCATATATTCCAAACTTCTTACAACAAGTTCAGCACCACTTAATTTTTCTTCACTCATATCTTTCCCAAAAAAAAACCTCCCTATTTGGGGAGGCGCTCAATACTAGCTAATGAGCGCTACATAAGCACTAATACTAGTAAAGAATTAAAATTTTGAATTATTTTCATTAAGTATAACTATAGTTAATGCTGATAAAAATGAAAGACCTAAATGTAATAAATTACTTGAATAAAAACAATATTGAAATACCCAAGAATATAAAAATTTCAACTGTCGATATTCCATCTTTTGAAAATAAATCTAAAAGGATTAAAGAAGTTAAAAATCAGCAAAAACATGCAAACATGAAGTTTACATTTTCCAATCCAGATTATTCAGGATTAGGTGATAAATTTAAATGGGCCAAATCTTGTATAATTATTAGTTTTAATTATGGTGAAATTTACACTTCAAATATAGCTTCAACAACAGGAAAAGGTTCTATTGCACGTTTTGCAATAGAAGACTATTACAAACCAATTGAAAAATTTATTGAAAAACTTAAAAATCATTTTGATAGTTTAGATTTAAGAACTCAAGAATTTATAGATAGTCCAAGTCATTATGATCGATTATTTTTTGAAGGGTCTGGATTGGGATGGCAAGGTAAAAGCTCAATGATGTTATCACCAGGTATAGGCCCATGGCAATTAATTGGAAACCTTTATGTTGAAATGAAGTTTGAAAAACCCGTTGTCATGTCGTATTCATGTGGAAGCTGCAACATGTGCCAAATTTCATGTCCAACAGGAGCATTAGATAATGAATTCAAGATTGATTCACGAAAATGTATATCTTATTGGTTACAATCTCCGGAAATAATTCCACATGAAATTAGAAGCAAAATTGCAAATAGATTTTATGGTTGTGACGACTGTCTAACGTCGTGTCCACCAGGTCAAAATAAATTTATTAATTTACAAAAATCAAAAGAGGTAGATTTGGAAAAAATAATAAATATGGATAACGAGAATTTGATTTCAAAATTTGCGTGGTTCTATGTACCTAAAAGAAATGCAGATTATCTAAAAAGAAACGCAATTATTGCACTTGCGAATAATCCAAATAGTGACAGCCACGAATTATTTTTTAAATTACTTGATTCGGAGTCAGACATCATAAGGCTCTACTCAGTATGGGCATTATGGAGAATTAATAAGTTAGATAGTGTAAATGAAGAGTCTTTCATTCAAAAAGAAGTTTCAAATGACGTAAAAAAAGAATTTGAAAGATTAAAAAAGTGATATTGTAATAGTTTTTATCTATTCTTAATCTATGGCAAAATTTTCTGATGATGTAACACAAGGTGTTGAAAAATCAGCTGCTAGAGCAATGCTGAGAGCAGTTGGTTTAAATGATGATGACTTTAATAAGTTTCAAGTAGGAATAGTTTCAGCGGGAAATGAAGTTACTCCTTGTAATCTAACAGGACCAGAATTATCAAAATTTGCAAAAGAAGGTGTAAATGGTGTTGATTCTGCAGGATTAATTTTTTCAACGATTGCTGTTTCGGATGGTATTTCTATGGGACATGAAGGTATGAGAGCCTCATTGGTCTCCAGAGAGGTAATCGCTGATTCAGTTGAATTAGTTATGCATGCAGAAAGATTTGATGGAATGGTAACTATTGCAGGATGTGACAAATCATTACCTGGTATGTTGATGGCTTCAGCAAGAATAAATCGACCAGCAATATTTTTATACGGTGGCAGCAGCCTTCCCGGTGTGTATAAAGGAAAAGACATTTCTATTGTTGATGTTTTTGAAGGCATAGGGGCCTTTGATAAGGGACTAATATCTGAAGAAGAATTATACGAAATAGAATGTAATGCATGCCCTGGACAAGGCTCATGTGCTGGAATGTTTACAGCAAATACAATGGCTTCAGTAGGTGAGGCTATTGGGATGAGCTTGCCTGGGACAGCATCAATACCTGCAGAAGATGAACGATTAAGAGATGCCGCAAAAAAGTCGGGACTTCAA
Source organism: Candidatus Actinomarina sp. (assembly GCA_045563315.1). Taxonomy (GTDB): domain Bacteria; phylum Actinomycetota; class Acidimicrobiia; order Actinomarinales; family Actinomarinaceae; genus Actinomarina. The sequence goes on from JBJKUD010000022.1 coordinate 38,678, forward strand.
TTAAATTATTTACTAAAAAATGACATAAAGCCAAGAGATATTATGACCATTGATGCATTTAAAAATGCAATAACAACAGTTTTGTCTTTAGGAGGCAGTACAAATGCCGTATTACATTTATTAGGCATAGCGTATGAAGCTCGGGTAAACCTAGATTTAAATACCTTTGATGATATTGGAAGAAAAGTTCCTCATATTGCTGATATGAAGCCATTTGGAAAATATCATATGGTTGATTTAGATAAAATTGGCGGAATCCCAGTAGTTTCAAAAATTCTACTTGAAAATAATTTAATCAACCCAAACTGCTTAACTGTTACAGGAAAAACGGTTGGTGAAAACTTAGAGAATGTTAAAATACCAACCAATCAAGACGTAGTATATTTTCCAGATAATCCCATTGCTAGCGAAGGTGGAATTGCAATCCTTAAAGGTTCGTTATCACCAAAAGGATCTGTTGTTAAAACAGCAGGAATAGAAATTAATGAATTTTCTGGTCCCGCTAATGTCTTTGATAGTGAACAAGATGCTATTGATGCTTTATTTAACAACAAAATAAACAAAGGAGATGTTGTAGTCATTAGAAATGAAGGACCTAAAGGAGGTCCTGGAATGAGAGAGATGCTCCAGATAACAGCTGCGATAAAAGGTGCTGGTCTTGGTAAAGATGTATTGTTAATTACAGATGGAAGATTCTCTGGGGGAACAACAGGTTTATGTATTGGTCATGTTACTCCTGAAAGTTTTGATCATGGACCTATCTCAATTTGTCAAAATGGTGATGTAATCACTCTTAATCTTTCAAAGAGAGAGCTAAATCTTGAAATTAGTGATTCTGAAATAGTTTCTCGACTTAAAGATTATGTTTTGCCTGAACCTAGATATAAATCTGGAGTGCTTAACAAATATTCTAAACTAGTATCAGGAGCCGATACTGGTGCAGTTACCTCCTAGTACAAATGATATTTATTTCTGACGTTCATCATGGTTTAGATTCCTTAGAAAATCTTCCATTGGACAAGGGCCCATTAATAATATTAGGTGATTTAATTAATTGGATTGATTATAGAAATGGTGATGGCATAGCGAAAGATGTTTTCGGAGAAGAAAGTGTAAACAAACTGATCGAACTCAGAAAAAAACACGACTTTACAAAAAGGAAAGAATTGTGGAATGAACTATTTTCAAAAGACAGGGAAGCAAAACAAAAAAAAATTGAGGAATCTATTTATCGACAGTACATTGAAGTTTTTGAAAAAACTAAAAATTTTGAAGTATTTCTCATTCCAGGAAATGTAGATTCATTAAATATACTTGAGGAAACAAAAACAAGTAATGTAACAAACATTGATGGAAAAACTTTAGATTATAAAGGTCTAAAAATTGGTTTTGCTGGGGGAGGGGTACCAACACCAATCAATGCTAGAGGGGAAATAACAGAAGAGGAATTTACATCTAAATTAGAAAATTTAGGCAATATTGACATTATATGTACACATGCTCCACCGTATATTGATGAATTAATTACAGATGTCATAACAAATAAAAAAGAGCAAGGATGGAAAAGTTTAAAGAAATTCATACAAGATAAAGAACCAAAATTTTCTATTTTTGGTGATGTTCATCAACCAAAAGCTTATGAATGGAAAATTGGTTTAACAAAATGTTTTAATGTTGGTTATTTTCGATCTAATAGTAATTATTTAGACATAGAGAAAATTAGAATATGAACATTTTAGCATTTGATGTTGGAGGAACGACAATAAAGGGTGGTCTTGTAAATGAAAAACTTAAAATTAAGGAAAAATTTATAGAGGATACACCTAAAAAGGAGTCATCTTTCCTATCACTAATTGAAGAAATTCATGATAGATTTTCTAATAAAACTGATCAAGTCTCTCTTGGCATGCCAGGATTTGTAGATAATGATAATCATATTTTTAAATATGGAACCAACATGAGATTTTCTATTGATTTTAAAAAACTCGAATTCAGCAAAGAGAAAAAAATTTACTTGGAGAACGACGGAAATTTAGCTGCATATTCCGAATATTTACAACATTTTAAAAAAGATTATAAGAATTTAATAATGCTTACATTTGGAACTGGAATAGGAGGAGGGATTATTCATAATTCTAAAATTTTTAAAGGAAGTGGTAACGCTGGTGAAATAGGACGAATCTTAATTAATAACAATACTTATTTAGAAGATGTAATATCCGCGAAAGCATGGACAAAAAAATGTCAGGAACTCCATGAACAAAACCAAAATACAAAACTTTCTAAAATATTTTTCGAAGAAAAAGTTGGCTCACTATTATTTGACCGATCAATTGATTTTGAAGATCATGAAAAGCTTGCCAGAGATGAAATTATTAAGCAAACATCAAATGCATTAGTATCGTTGTTTGAATTGTTTGATAATGACATATTTGTTGTTGGCGGGAGTATGACAAAAAGCCCATATGATTTTATATCGTTAATTGATGAATATATTAATAAAAATTTTGATTTTCCAAATAGAGATTTTCCAAAAATTCAGTTAAGTAAAGCACGTGAAGATTCCGGGTTGTTAGGTGCAGCACTACTAGCTTTAAATAGTGAAAAATAAGTCGTTACTTTTAAATGGGTCATTCTTTGAGGATGAATATTTTAAAAAAATTGATAAATTAAATAATCTTGAAATTAAATCCGTTTATGTTTTCGACCATTATCAAAATCCTGAAATTAAGGGCAATCCTGTTTATGAGATTAAAGAAGCTATCAACAAATTAGATAAAGTTAATAAAAATTTTGAAATTGGCTCCATGGTGTTGAATGTAAGAAAAAGAAAAAAAGATATTTTATTTGACGATTATATCTATCCATTTATGGAAATAAAAAATTTTAATTTAGGTTTAGGAATTGGAGATGAAAGATATGAAAAGCAAAGTTATATTTTAAAAAATAATATTGAAGATATAATATCTGAAATTAAAAGTAACAATATATATAGTGAAAATAAAATCAATGTCATTATTGGTGGAAATTCGAAATTATTCATTGACCTATCTTTAGATTATTCTATTGGACTGAACCAATGGCAAGGAAGCCTCGAAAATCTCAACAAAAAAATAGATGTTTTTAAAAAATCAAACATGAATATATCAAACTTAAGTTACTGTACAAAAAATTTAAAATTTTCAGGAAAGGAGTTTAATGAAAGCATAGAAATAATATATGTTTTAAGTGAGAAAAAAACTTTTAAAGATCAGATTGATGATATAAATAAATACTGCTTAAATTAAAAAATGATTGATATTAGATCTGATACAGTTACAAAACCTTCGAAAGAAATGTTAGAAGTAATTGTAAATTCTGAAGTTGGGGATGATGAGTATAAAGAAGATCCAACAGTAAATGAACTTGAAGAATTTGCAGCTGACTTATTAGGGTTTGAATCTGGCCTTTTTGTAACTTCCGGATTGATGGGCAATCAAATTTCGCTACTAAATCATACAAATCCTGGAGAGGAAGTAATTACAACTAAAGATTCACATATTAAGAATTACGAACACGGGGCAGCTTCATTTTTATCCAGAATTCAATTTAGAAATATAAATCACAATGACGGTGATTTAGATTTAGATGATTTAATTTCACAAATTTCTAAATCATCATATTACAAACCTAAAATCAGCACAGTTGCTATTGAAAATACTCACCTTGCCTCAGGAGGTACAATAATCCCATTTCAAAAGATTAAGCAACTATCTGAATTTACTAAATCTAATGATCTAAAGCTTCATGTTGATGGTGCAAGAGTATGGCATGCAATTTTAGAAGAAAAAACAAAAAATAATTATGGAAAATATTGTGACAGTTTAACTTTTTGTTTTTCAAAAGGGCTCGGTGCTCCTATCGGTTCCATGCTGTTAGGGTCAAAAGATTTTATTGCCAATTCTCGTGAATATAGAAAAAAAATTGGTGGAGGAATGAGACAAGTAGGGATTATTGCTTCTGCTGCAAAATATGCTTTAGAAAACAGAAGTACTCTTATTTTGGATCATCAAATGGCTAAAGACGTATTTAACGTAATTGAAAATGTTGTGAATAAAATAGACTGTATCGAGTCTGTAGTTTACAAAGGTACAAATATGATCTTGTTAAATTTTGATACTTTGAGTAATTCAGATGAATTTTTAAGATATCTATCTGATAATGATATTAAGGCAGGTTACCTTAGAGAAAAAGTCATTAGATTTGTTTTTCATAAAGATATAACTTCGGACAATAAAGAAAAATTAATAGAAACCGTTCAATCTTTTTCATAATATTTATCATCATTCCATTCAGTTATTGATTTTTCAGATAGTCTAATTAAAGTAAAGACACCACCAACCATTACAATATTTGTAATAAATATATTTAAAGCAATAGTTGAAGTGCAATTAGTTGAACAGAATGTATTTCCGAGAATAAAACCAATATAAACAGACAAACTTAAAACAAGAAAGTAAATTATAAATTTAAATTTTTTACTAAATACCATTTTCAAGATTATTGTAATAGAAGATGAATTTTGTAAATCCTTGGCTTTCATTATTTAGTTTTGTCTATTTCATTGGGGCTGGATTAATGTCTTTCCTGATAAGTAAATACTTTGTTATTTTTTATCTTAATAAAGTAGATTCAAGGTTTCTAAGATCTATAGAACCATTAATTGGAGTTATAAGCTTTACATCATCATTTGGAATATTTTTAATAATACTTTATAACATACTTACTTAGACAGGGTTAGAGTAAGTATTTAAAACATTTTGATCTAAAAATTGTAAGTCGCAATGGCTTGGTTTATCTGTGTTGAAGGTATCAGACTTTAATTTATAAAACATAAATGATCTAATTGTGTCTTGATGAGTTACAAATAAAACATTTTCATTATTCTCATATAGTTTGTTTACCCTCTGAAATGTATCAAAAAAACTTTCATCTGTGTTAAGTTCTAAGGGATTATCAATATAAATTTTATATTCTGCAGATTGTTGAATTTCAAAATTAGTAGCTCCTATCCAATTTTTTATTCCTCCCCATTCGGTAATTTCCTCAGAAATAACTATTTCTTTCTGTAAAATTTTATTTACGATTTCCGTTGTTTGTCTTGCTCTTAGAAGAGGGGATGATATTATTTTTTCAATTTTAAAATCTTTATTAATTTTTTTTGCCACATGTTCAGCTTGTTTTGATCCTTTTTTAGAAAGCTCATAACCTGGAATGTTGTAATATAAAATATTCTTTGGATTTTCAACTTCACCATGTCTTAAAAATATATTCATCTTAATTACAGAGTAGTTTCAGAATATATTAAAATCTCTATATGGGTTTGAATAAAAAAGAACAAGAAATTTTAAAACAAATTGAAATGGGCCTTTCAGAGGATGATCCAAAATTAGAAAAAGCTGTTGAGAATTTAACCCTCTCAAATTTTTCTAGAGCACGCATTTCAATTTCTTTTTTTGTATTTTTAATAGGTTTTTTCACAATGATTGGGACTTATACAATTCAACCTATTTTTGCAATTGTAGGTTTTGTTATGATGGCGCTTTCAGGGTTTGTATTTGTTACAAATACAAAATCATTATTGATTGCTGAAAACATTAATGAGTGGAATTTTAAACAAATCTATAAATTAGTAAGAAACAAAGATACCTCTAGACAAAACAAATAGTATTAATTAAATTTAATAATACGTCTAAATTTTAATAAGGAGTAGGGAATTGAATCAGGACGCATTTACATCTAAACAAGCATGTTATTTGTCTGGCTGCACTTCACATCAACTTAGATACTGGGACAAGGTAGGTCTCGTTTCCCCAAGCATTCAATCATCACATGGTAAGCCTGGAGTACCAAAATTATATTCTTTCAGAGATATTGTATCTCTCAAAGTAATTAAGACTTTACTTGATAATGGAATGAGCATTCAAAGAGTTAGACGAGCTTGGAGATATTTAACAAGAAACGGTGACTTACAAGATGAGCTTTCTAAAACAAAACTTATTTCAGATGGTGAAACAATATACACTATTGAAGACAATGAAGTTTTTGATGCACTCAAACTTGGTCAGTTAGCATTCTTTGAAACAATTGATTACGTTGCAAAAGAAGTAAAAGAAGATGTTTCAAAATTTGAATTAGATAAAGAAAGATTTTTGAACTTATTAACGAAAGTTGAAGACGATGTTCAATCACAGCAGTTACAAGCGTAAATAATTTTTCTCATCTAAAATTAAATTATGAATAAAAATTTTCATAATCATAGAACTTTAATTTTGAATGCAACCTATCAACCTTTGTCAATCGCTTCAGCAAAAAGATCAGTTGCTCTCATGCTTTCAAATAAAATTAACGTAATTAAAACATCAAATATTGAATTGAGATCAGAATCGTCATTAATAAAAATCCCAAAAGTTGCGGCATTAAACTATTACGTAAAGGCACCATACGCAAGAAGGGTTGCCTTAAACAGAGAGAATATCTTTATAAGAGATCATAATATTTGTCAATATTGTGGTGTTCAGGCTGAATCAATTGATCATATTATTCCAAAATCAAAAGGCGGAAAACATGAGTGGCAAAATGTTGTTGCTTGTTGTAAAAAATGTAATCTAATAAAAGCGGATAAAGATTTAAATCAAACAATATTAAAACTTATTGAATCACCTCTTGCACCGGAGGGAAATTTTTGGATAAAAACAATTATAGGTTCAAACCCAGACCCTGAGTGGAAAGAGTATCTAATTTCGGCATAATTTTTTTTCTCTAATTGTGTTGCATAGTGTCACATAGTGTCATATAATGTTACAAAGTGGTTCAAGGCACGAAAGGCGGATAAAAGTGTTCCTTGGTGAGTATCAACACATAATGGACTCGAAGGGTAGAGTAGTTATTCCATCGAAGTTTAG
>JBJKUD010000023.1:0-66181 GCA_045563315.1 Candidatus Actinomarina sp.
GCAAATATTAATGAAGTGAAAGGATAGGTTCATAGCCAGCTCTCTAGACAACTAAATTGGAACACCCTTACTCCGCCCAACTTTCCAATTGGTGCCAGTTCTAGAGAGCTGGGTATGAACATGAACAGGGTTGGGTACATGCCACACAATGGCGTGATGAAAGAAGAGATATCTTCTATTTTAGAGGATATTCCGCCGGGTATATTTATTGACTCAACCTATGGATATGGTTCACATTTTGAAACTATTATTAACCACAATCAACTCACGCCTATCGGATTTGATCGCGACCTTGATGCTGTTAATAATAGTGATAGATCTCATGATGTATTTCATTTAAATTTTTCAAAGATAAGTGATTATGTTGAAGAAAATTCATTAACACCTATTAGTGGTGTTTTATATGATCTTGGTGTTTCTAGCCATCAGATTGACACACCTAGTAGAGGATTTTCTTTTTCATCTGATGCAAATCTTGACATGAGAATGAACCAAAAGGATAAACTTACAGCTGAAAAAGTCTTGAATACTTTTTCATTTGAAGATCTATACTCAATTTTTAAAGAATTTGGAGAAGAAAGATATTCAAAAAATATTGCAAAAAAAATTATAGAAAATAGACCTATTAATCAAACTACTGATTTATCAAACGTTATAAGAAATTCTGTACCAAAACAAAATCCGATATTTATTGAAAAAAGTATCAGAAGGATATTTCAAGCTTTAAGAATTTTTATTAATGATGAACTTAATGAATTAAAAGATTCATTAACAAAAGTTAAAGACTTAATTCAAAAAGATGGTGTGATTATTTGTATCTCTTATCATTCTCTTGAAGATCGAATCGTTAAAAATTACATGAATGATTTAACTTTAGGATGCATTTGTGATCCTTCAATTGCTATATGTGTGTGTGACAGTATTCAAAATTTTATATATCCAAAAAGAAAAAAATATTATCCAAATAAAAAAGAACTAAATAAAAATTCAAGAGCTAATTCTGCAACATTAAGGTACGTAAGAAAAATATGAGGAAAAAATACATATTTAGATTCACCTATATTGTTCTAGCAGCTTCAGTGGTTCTATCTTTGTTTATAAATTTGAGAATAAATGAAATTTCAAAAGAACTTTCAGTTATTAATTCTGAAATAGTTGAATTAGAGCGATCTAAAGCAAATCTTAATATTGAATATATTAGAAAATATTCTTTTGAAAATATTGAAAATTTATCCAAACTAAAATCTTATGTACGATTACGAGTTAACAATTTAAATTTAGATTTAGAAACCCCATACAAAATGAATACTGAAGAGGTTAAAGAAACGACAGTTATGGGTTTTGGAAGATGAAACTTTCATCAAACAAAATAAAACTTAACTTTTTATTTGCTTTGGTGTTGTTCCTTGTAACTTCTGGATCATATTTATTCATTCAAAAAGTATATTCATTACAATTTATCCAATCAGATTTTTTTGAAAATCAAGCATTGTCATATCGAGAAAGGGTAGAAATACTTGAAGCAAAAAGAGGAACTATCTATGATAAAAACTTCAATGTTTTAGCAGGTAGTGTCCAATCTTATAATGTTGCTCTAAAGTCTAATGAAATTGATGATTTAGGATTTGTTAGCGTTCTGTCTTCATTGCTAGATTTAGATGAAGTAGAAATTTTAAAAAAAATAACCGATAATTCTAAATTTTTCTATCTAAAAAGAAATGTTGATTTTGAAACTGGGAACAAAATAAAATCCTGGAATTTTAATGGTATTCATCTCGAACATTCAGATAAAAGGAATGTTTATGATTCATCGACCTCAAATATAATAGGATTTGTTGATCCTGATGGAAATGGAATTGAAGGGCTAGAACTTTATTTTGATACTCTTTTAAAAGGAGAAGATGGTGAATTAAGATATGAATCAGCTCCCAATGGTGCAATAATTCCACAAGGAGAAATAAAAACTATTCAACCCAAGCACGGAGATGATTTGATTCTATCAATTGATTCAGAACTCCAGTATCTTACTGAAAATCTTTGTTTAGATGCTCTTAATGACACTCAAGCCTTTATGTGTTCAGTTGTATTTGCTAATGCTGTGACAGGGGAAATTTTAATTTCTGCAGAAGAATCTTCAGCAAATAATGATTATTTTAATATTGATTTAATTAGTGCAAGAGCAAATTATGAACCTGGTTCAGCATTGAAAATTTTTACCATAGGTTCTTTAATTGAAAGTGGGGATATTAATGAAAATGATGTTTACTTGGTTGAAGATAAGATAGAAATTATTGATGGATCATGTAAAGATGATTTTGAGGGTTACAAAGGGTGCTTTAGAGACTTTCTTAAACATGAGCCTATCAATCTTTCAGTTAAAGAGATTATCGAAAGATCATCTAATGTAGGAACAGTTAAAATTGTTAACGCTGGAAATATAAATGAAGTTGAGATATTTCTAAAAAAGTTTGGATTTGGATCTAAAACAGGAGTTGAGCTGTCCGGAGAGTCAAAAGGATCGTTTACTGAATATAAAACTTGTAAAACATGTTTGAGTTCTTTATCAATAGGTTATTCGATAAATACTACTCAATATCAAATGGTAAAAGCTTACAGCATAATTGCTAATGAAGGTTCAGAATTGAATCTTTCACTAACTAGAAATAATGAACAAAGCATCAATAGCAAAAGTGTAATAGATCATAATTTAGCAAAAAGGTTAAAGACACTTCTCATTAATGTTGTAGAAGGACCTAATGGAACAGGAAAATCATTAAAGATGAATGATTATGTTATTGGTGGGAAAACAGGAACCAGTAGAACTTATTTAGAAGGTATAGGTTATTCGAATGATAGATTCACAACTTCCTTCACTGGATTTATTGAGACGACTAATGGGCCAATTGTAGGCTCTGTAATATTATGGGGTGCAAAGGGTTCACCAATTTCCGAATATGTAACAGGTGGTTCTACAGCTGCTCCTATATTCAAAAGCATTGTAAGAAATCTGGTTCCAAGTGGTTAATATGAAAAAATTAAATTTAAAAAATTTGAGCTTTTCAGAAAATGATATCAAGAAATTTGTAAATAGTTCATCAGATGTTGAATATGATTCAATCCTTTTTATAGATAATAAGAATAGTGAAAAGCTTGATAGATACGTAAATGAATCTTTGACTAAAAATCCAAAAACAATATTCACTTCTGAAAGATGCAATGTAAACAATGAAAAAATTGTAAAAGTTTCAAATTATGATGAAGTTTTAACTCAAGCCTATAGCTATCTTTGTGCTGATTATAAGACAAGAACTTATTTTGGCATTACTGGGACTAATGGAAAAACAACTACTGGGCATTATTTAGAACAAATTTTGGGGGATAAGACTCTATTTATTGGAACAAACAATGAAAATCTATTTCATGATATAACAAAAGATAAACATCTTACATCACCAAAATTATTTAATATTTTAAAATTTTTAGGTAAATCTGAGAACAGAAAATATGAAAATATAATTTTAGAAGCCTCTTCTCATGCTCTTCATCAAGAAAGATTTAAAGGTATTAAATTTAATACTTCAGGATTTACAAATCTTTCTAGAGATCATTTTGATTATCACGAAAATTTTGATAATTATTTTGAAGCTAAATTAAAACTTTTTTCAAAAAGTTTATCTGAAAAGTTTGTTTATTTTGATAGTAAATGGGGAAATAAAATTTACGAGAATGCTGCCATACCATCTTTTAGAATTGGTAAAAATGCAGATTCAAACCTTAGAATCATTAAAGAAGAATTATTTCCAAACATTAAAATGCAAATTCAAATAAATGATAAAAATTATGATTTTAATTTAAACGTTACTGGACCAAATTTTAATCTAAATTTCTTACTTGCTTTTTCAATGGCTTATTTTTCTGAAAAACTTGATATAGATAATTTTCATAAAAATTTAACAAACATTCATAATCCAATTGGTAGATTTGAAATAATTAATTACAAAACAAACAAAATAATTATTGATTACGCTCACACCCCTGAGGCAATTAATACAATAATTAATTTTTCTAAAAATTATTTTTCAAACGTATCTGTAATATTTGGAGCAGGTGGAAATAGAGATATTGAAAAACGTAAACTTATGGGGAATGCTTCGAAAAATGCAGATCAAGTAATAATCACAAATGATAATCCAAGAGATGAAGATCCTGAAAAGATAGCAAAAGACATATTAGAAGGCTGCAATAAAGATCAAACAGTTGTAATTCTAAATAGAAAAGAAGCAATAACTTATGGTATTAACCAACTCAATGACAACTCAGTTTTATTAGTATTAGGTAAAGGGCATGAAATGCATCAAGAAATAGATGGAAAAAAAATTAAGTTCAACGACACTGACTATATTTCTACTCTTTTAGGAGAATCAAATTGATAGCAATTATTGTTGCCGGAGCAATCGCTTTTATTTTTGTAATTCTTTCAACTTCAATCGGGGTGAATTATTTTAAAACTAGAAATATTGGGCAACCAATACAGGAAGAAGTAGTTTTTCATGATCATAAAAAAGGCACTCCGACAATGGGAGGGGTGTTCATAATTTTTGGAACTTATGCAGGATACATACTTTCACATATCAATTTCTGGACAATTGGTGATGGTTTTAAGGTTGAGTTAACAAGTATAAATCCAGTAATTTTAATTTCACTTTCATTAGGAACATTGATGGGTTGTGTAGGTTTAATTGATGATTTACTAAAAGTTCGTAAAAATAGAAACCTAGGACTACGAGCAAGAAATAAAATTCTTCTACAAATTTTTGTAGGATCTATCACAAGTCTTTATTTTTACAATCTTGATTATTCTTCAACATTTTATTTTTTCAGTGGATTTGGTTTTGAAGTTGGTTTTTTAAAATGGATAATTATCACATTTTTAATAGTTGGAATTACTAATTCAGTCAACCTTACAGATGGCCTTGATGGGCTAGTAGCCGGTTCATCATCTGTTTCATTTGGAGGCATTCTAATTATTTCATTTTGGATATTCAGACATCCAGAATATTACTCAAGTTTTATGAAGAATGAAATTCTTGATCTTGATCTTTCTATACTAGTCTCTGCTTTAGCTGGTTCAGCACTTGGATTTTTATGGTGGAATACTAATCCTGCAAAAATAATAATGGGAGATGTAGGATCCCATTTTATTGGCTCAATGTTTCCAATAATTCTCATTTCAATTGGAGCTGATGGATTAATTTTGTTTTTTTGCTTTCTTTACATTTTTGAAGCTTTGTCTGTAATTATGCAAGTATCATCCTATAAATTCAGACAAAAAAGAATTTTTAAAATGACACCAATTCATCATCATTTCGAGATGAGCGGATGGGCTGAAACAACAATAATTGTCAGATTTTGGATTATTAACGGGATATTTATAGTTATAGGGCTCGGTCTATTTTATGGAGACTGGGTATTGTTTGGAAATTAAGTGAAAACATTAATTTTTGGATATGGTGTAACTGGAAAAGCAGTAGAAAAGTTTTTAAAAAACAAATCTAAAGAATATTTAATTTATGATGATAATGAAGATGTTCTTATTGATGTTAAAAAAGAATTTCTCTTTAATAATTCACAAATTGATAAAATTGACGAAATTGTAATCTCTCCTGGTATAAACCCTAGACACGATAAGTTTAAAAAATTGAATGCTAAAAAAAAGATAATTACAGATATTGATTTATTTTCAAAAGAGTTTGAAGGGAAATTTATCGGTGTTACCGGAACAAACGGAAAGACCACATTTGTAAATTTGTTATCAGAGTTTATGAATACTAAAGGATTCAATGCGGTTGCATGTGGAAATGTAGGAGTTTCACCATTAAATATCAATTTCACAGAGAATGATTATGCAATTGTAGAACTATCTAGTTTTCAACTTTATTATGCTTCAAATCTTGAAATTGACATTGGTGTATTTCTGAATTTTCATTCGGATCATCTTGACTGGCATAAAGATGAAGAAGAATATAAAAAATCAAAATTAAAATTAGTATCCTTCTTAAATTCAAATGACAATTTAGTAACTGGTTTTAATACATTTTCTGAAACACATTTAGAAAATGTATTAGATATTCATATTGATAAAAATAAAGATGACCTTTTAATGAGCACTTATAACTTCGATAATACAAGTTATCCTATCGATACATGCTTGTCTTTTTTAAAGATTTTAGAAAAATTAGATATAAATCTTAATGAAGGTTACGAATACTTAAAGAAGGAAATGAATTCAGAGCATCGATTTGAATTTGTTGATTCAATTAATGGTACAAAATTTATTAACGACTCGAAAGCTACTAATTTTCATTCTATGTCAGTAGCTACATCAAAAGTTAAGAGTGCACTTTTAATTATGCATGGAGTAACAAAAAACATTCCACATGATGGAATACATATTTCAAATGAAGTAAAAAAGATAATTATTCCTAACAATATGAATATCGATATGAAGATTCCAAATTGTGAAATACTTAAAATTGATTCGATTTTAAATCTTGAAAGCTATCTTGCAGAAGAGTATCAAAACTTTGAGACAATTTTATTTTCATGCGGGGGTGCAAGTTTCTCTGATTTTAAAGACTATAAGGATAGAGGTACATTCTTTAGAAAACTTGTTAGAAATCTCAAGGAAAATGAAAAATGAATTTAACATATTCATTTTTTCAACGATTGAATCTTTTTAGTATATGGTTTTTGGTTACTTTTGGAATTTTAGTGAATATATCTGCTTCATCTGTACAAGGTTTAAATCAATTCAACGATAATTTTTATTTCATAAAGCGCCATGTAATTGCTGTTTTAATTGGAGTTATAATTTTCAATATCGGAAAGAAAATAAATTTTTATTCTCACAGCCGCTTAATTAACCTTTCGATTGTATTCGTAACAACTGCATTATTTTTTGTATTAACTTACGGGATAGTCAGAGGTGGCAGTAGAAGATGGGTAGATCTTGGAATAATAAATTTTCAACCAAGTGAACTGGCTAAACCGATAATTATACTTTGGGTTGCTTATCAGCTTACAAATATGGATCCAAAATTTAAAAATTTATTTTATCTTAGAAGAGCTATGTCACTACCACTTGTTTGTTGCTTTTTCATATACCTTCAACCAGATTACGGAACTACTGTAACAATATTTGGAATCTTGTTAGCTCAAATAATATTTTCAAGAATTGATTTCAAATACCCAGTTGGAATCTTGTCCCTTTCTGTTGTGCCTCTCTACTTTTTAGCTATTTCTGGAAGTTATAGATTTGACAGAATAACAACTTGGCTGGATAGAGATTGTGATAATGGTATCGACTTGCTTGGAGCATGTTTTCAGTTAAATCAAAGTAGAATCGCAATTAGCTCTGGAGGGATGTTTGGTTTGGGTCCTGGAACATCTCGAGCAAGATGGGGAATGTTACCCAACTCTCATACAGACTTTATAGCATCTATAATCGGCGAGGAATATGGCTTTGTGGGATTATTAATTTTTGTAGTAATACTCGGATTTCTAATTATTTCCTTTTATGGGTTAGCGATTTCAACTAGAAGCGAATTCAAGAAATTAATATTTGTAGGATTAGGTTCCTGGGTATTTATTCAAACAGCTATAAATTTAGGGGGAGCAGTAGGTCTTTTACCAATAACCGGGATAGTGTTGCCATTCATATCATACGGGAGTAGTGCAATGGTTGCATTATTTAGTGGAATAGCATTAGGGTATTCAAAAATATGAATCAAAATAAAATTATTTTCTTTTGTGTTGGAACAGGAGGACATGTACTTCCAGTTAAGAATATTATTGAAGAATTATTAAATATTGGAGTATCAAATAACCAAATTGAAATAGTCACTGACAATAGAGGCTATAAGTTCCTAGAAGAAGTTCACGTAAAGAGGTATATGGTTGATGTGTACAGATCAAATAAGGGAAAAATAGGATATTTATTAAATATAAATAAGGTTTTTAAAACAATCTCAAATATAAATAAACAAGTTGATTTTAAACATACAAAATTAATTTTTACAACAGGGTCATACATTGCTCCTGTCGCAGCGTATTTGAGTTGGAGAAAAAAAATAAAATTATTTATCCAAGAACAGAATATTTACACAGGGTTAGGAAATAAAATAGCATCTTATTTTAAAAGTACAGTGTTTACTTCATATGCAGATACAAAAAATGTAAATCAAAAAAATCTCAAATTTGTGGGACCAATAATTCAAAGAGATATAAAGAAGTCTAAAAAAATTAGAAAGAAACAAATAGTAATTGGGATACAAGGTGGAAGTCAGGGCTCTAAGGAAATAAATAATTATATATATAAATACTTAGAAAACCATAGATTAAGCAACATAAAAATACTACATATTGTTGGTCCATCAAATTTTGATAAATCAAAAAAATTTAATAATTATCAACAATTGGAATATGTAGACAATATGATTGATTTTTATAAACAAATTGACATACAGATTTCAAGAGCTGGAGGAGGTATTCTTGAAGCTTTATTTCTAAACATACCTGTAATACTGATTCCTTATAAATTAGGAACTACATCATCACATCAGCAGCTAAATGCTAAATATTTAGTCGATAATAAATTTGGAATAATATGTCAAAGTTACTCTGATGTTGAAAATGAGCTTTTGCTAATTGATAATACAAATACTGAATGGTTAAATAAATTTAAATTTGACAACAAAGTAGAAAGCGGTAATTCAAAAATTATTACAGGGATTATTAAGGAAATTAGAAATGAATTATAAAAGTATTTATGTTTTAGGAATTGGTGGATCTGGCATGAGCTCCATTGGTAAATATTTAAAACAAAAAGGCATGAATGTAGTCGGTTACGATCAGAGAAAATCTTTTATTACAAACCTTTTAAAACAAGATGGAATTGATGTAGTTTTTTCTGAAACTGAAATACCTTATGACGAAGATAATTTATACATATATTCAAGTGCAATTTCAATTGAGTCAAAAAAGTTTTCACAATTTCACGGTAAAGAAAATGTATTATCACGCCCTGAATTTCTAAAAGCTTTATCAAAGGAAAACAAGATAATTGGAGTAACGGGTACTCATGGAAAAACATCTACAACCGCATTACTTTCACACATTTTTCATTACAACAATGTAAACGTATCTTACATTTATGGAGGAGTAACAAAATTTAATGGAATAGGAGGGCATTATGGAGATTCAAATCTGCCAATTATTTTAGAGACTGATGAAGCATTTAATACTTTTGAGAAAATTCTTATATCTGATCTTTTAGTTTTGAATATTGATAGCGATCATTTAGATTTCTTTAAAAATTTTAATAATTATAAAGATGCGTTTCTTAAAGTTATGAAAAATGTGAAAGGTAATCTGGTAATTAATAATGACGACCCAGTTCTACAAAACGTTGAAGGGTTTGATCAATCGATCACATATGGAAAATATAAAGACTCTAATTTTTTAATCTTGAATCCAGAAAAATTTCTTTATGATAATACGGAATATAATCTTAATTCAAACATATTAGGAGATCATTTTAGATCAAATATGATTGGTGCAATTATTTTAGCAATGAAAAATGGAATAAGTATTTCTGAATCCCTAGATGCAATTTCATCTTTTCCTGGAGTAAAAAGAAGAACTGAGCTCATAGGAGTTGCTAAAGGAATATCAGTATACGATGATTACGGTCACCATCCAACTGAAATGAATGCAACAATAAAAGCATTGAAAAAAGTAACCAACAATAAATTATATGTAGTTTTTCAACCTCATAGATATTCAAGAACAAAAGAATATTTTAATCTATTTAAAGACTCTTTAAGGAACTCAGATTTTTCAATAGTTACTGATATTTATCCTGCCGGTGAAGATCCAATTCCTGGAATTTTTAGCAAAAACTTTGAAAGTGAGAACATTAAATACTTGCAATCAACTAGATATGTACCAGAGTATTTATTACATAGAGTTGAAGAGGGAGATGTTATTTTAACTTTAGGCGCTGGTGATATAACTTTACTTGGACCTAAAATAATAAAGTATATAAATGAAAATAAATAGTGTAGATTTATCAAAGGTAACAACCTATAGGTTTGGAGGTGTTTGTAATAGTTTTATACAGCTTGAGAACAAAGAAGATCTCAATGACCTGAGTGATTTAGTTTTAGGAAATGAAAATATCATTATTGGAAAAGGTTCTAATGTTGCTTTTTCTGATAAAACATTTAAAGGAAATGTAATAAATCCTAATTTTACAAAAATTGAAAAGCTAAATGAAAGTGAGATTAAAGTCGGATCTTCGGTATTCTTGCCTGATTTATCAAGATACTATAAGGCAAATTCATATTCAAATGGTGAATTTTTGATAGGTATCCCAGGGACAGTAGGTGGTGCTGTAAAAATGAATGCTGGTGCTTATGATTGGGAATTTTCAGATTTAGTAAAAAATGTAGAGTGTTATGACTTAGAAACATCAAACATCTTAAATTTAAATAAGGAAAAATTAAATTTTTCCTATCGATCTTCCGAAAACCTGGACAATAAAATTATATTGAGTGCAACTTTAATCATTGAAAAAGGTGATTTAAATAAAATAAACGATAACTTAGCAAACTTTAATAAAATAAGAAAAAAAAGTCAGCCTCCTGCAATTTACAATGCGGGTAGTGTTTTTAAAAATAATAAAGATTATGCAGCAGGAAAGCTTATCGATGAAGCAGGACTCAAAGGCTATGAAATTGACGGTGTAAGCGTAAGCGAAAAGCATGCAAATTTTTTTATAGCAAAAAAAGGGGCCAAAGCATTATCTTTATACAAACTCGTACAGCATGTAAAAGAACAGATTGATAATAAATTTAGTATAAAACTAGAAGAAGAAATAATATTTATTGGCGAATTTGATTTATGAACCTAAGAAGCGAGGTCGAAAGTAAATCTTTTAAAACGTTTACTACTTTTACTTTAATTGTATCAATAATTCTTGCTCTTTTAGTAACCATATTTTCTTCTAAATATAGAGTTTCGAATATTATCTATAATGATGAACTTAACCTAAATTATGAATCAATACAAAGTATTGAAAATTTATCAATTTGGTTGATAAATGACGACAATTTTCAGAAATTATATGAAGACAACTTAAATGTAAAAAATTTAGAAATTTCAAAGCAGTTGCCAAATACTGTAAATATAAATATAAATTTACATCAAAAAATTATCACCTATACAGATTTAAGAGATTCAAGTCCTAGTCAGATGATTTTATATAAAAATTTGTATACAGAAAACTTTATATCTGAATATGACTTGCCAAATTTAATAATAACAAACGGTCCAATTGAAGATGGTTTTTACAGCGAGGTTATTTCTTTTATCTTGACTGTAGAAAAATACAAGATTGACCTTAGCAATCTTTCAATAACTTTTAACGGCAACGATTTTCTAATTAGTTACTCTGACACAACTATCAATGCTGGTAAACCGGTTGACCTCTCCAGGAAAGGAAGCGTCGTAGGCTACATACTCGAGAACGACAAATGTGAGGGGACTGTGTCAATATTAGATACCGCAAATGATGACATTGAGACTTTATTTCAATGTTAAATCTATATCTAAACTATAGATATAGATAAAATATAAAAAACTTTTTGTATATATCCTTAATTTTGATAATCTCTTAAATAAGGAAAATTTATGGCAAATAAAAAACAAATTAAATCAAAACCAAAAGCTAAAGCTACTAAGCCTAAAGCTAAAAAGACTGCTTCTAAGTCAAAGAAGCCTGTGTCAAGATCAAGTAAGAAACAAAGAGGAGTTAATCTTAATATGAGACCAAGAAATTATGCAGCTGTTATTAAAGTTATCGGTGTTGGTGGAGGCGGTACCAATGCGGTGAATAGAATGATAAAAATGGGTATTAAAGGTGTTGACTTCGTAGCATGTAACACTGATGCTCAAAGTTTACTAGGTTCAAAAGCTGATCTTAAGTTAGATCTTGGTAGAAAATCTACAAGAGGTTTAGGAGCAGGTGCTAATCCAGAAGTAGGCAGACAAGCTGCAGTAGATTCTGGGGAACTAATAAACGAAGCTTTAAAAGGTGCTGACATGGTGTTTATTGCAGCCGGTGAGGGTGGAGGAACTGGAACTGGAGCTTCTCCAATACTTGCTAACATTGCTCATGAAATGGGAGCTTTAACCGTTGGAGTTGTAACAAGACCTTTCGGTTTTGAAGGTAGAAGAAGATCTGTTCAAGCAGAAGAAGGAATCCAAGCGTTAAGAGATGTAGTAGACACACTTATTGTCATCCCGAATGATAGATTATTACAGATAAGTGATAAAGATATAAAAATAAGCGAAGCATATCTTAAGTCTGATGAAATATTAGCAAACGGAGTTAGAGGTATTACTGGTTTAATTACAAATCCTGGTGTAATAAACGTTGACTTTGCTGATGTTAAAACAATATTAAAAGATGCAGGAAATGCTGTTTTGGGAATTGGACGTTCAACTGGCGAACAAAGAGCACCAAACGCAGCTCAAGCTGCTATATCATCCCCATTGTTAGAAGCAAATATGGATGGAGCAGAAGGTGTATTGATAACAATTGCTGGATCAGAAGATCTTAAGCTTCAAGAAGTAAACGAAGCAGCAAGAGTTATTACTGAAAGAGCTGATGATAATGCTGAGATTATATTTGGCCACCTAGTTGATGAATCTTTAGGTGATGCAGTTGAAGTAACTGTGGTTGCTGCTGGATTTGGACAAAGACCTAATAGAAGAGTATCTTCTGATTTTGATGAAAATGGGGGAGAAAATCTTCCTGATTTCATCAGAGGATGAATAATTCAAATTTAATAAAAAACGTAGTATTTCAAAATAAGCATAAATCGCAAAAAGATCTTAATATTGGTTCGTATGCAGATATGAATCAAACCCATAGTGACGTAGTTTTAGAAATTGACAAATACGGCAAATACGAAGCTGATGCTTTAGTTACTGAAACAGAAAACTTAAAACTTGTAGTAAAAACTGCCGATTGTATGCCTGTAATTCTATCTGATGGTGTAAAAGTCGGAGTTATTCACATTGGATGGAAAGGTCTAGAAAATAAAATTTTTTTTAAAACAGTTAAAAAATTTAATCTTAAAAATTTAAAAATTTCCATTGGACCTCATGCACAAAAATGTTGTTATGAAATAAAAGATGACTTAGTTCAGAAATTCCCAGAATTTATATTTATCAAAGAAGATAAAAAATATCTTGATTTAAGTAAAGAAATTGTAAATTTTTGTATTGATAATAATCTTGAATTTGAAAATTCTTCACAATGCACAATTGATAACAATTCCTTCAACTCATATCGACGTGATAAAACTAATTTAAGACAACGGAGTATGATTTGGATTTAGATAAATTAAATGAAATTTTGGAGTTAGTTAAAAAATATAACTCTAAACTCCTTCCTGTAATTAAAGGAAGAAATAAAAGTGATATTTTACAAATTTATAATCAAGGATTTAGAGAATTCGGAGAAAACAGATTAGATGAATTATCAGATCATAAAATCTTTTTGCCAGAGGCAAGCTTCCATTTTATTGCTCCTCTTCAATCAAGAAAAATTAATCAAATTATGGAAAATTGTAGTTCTATTCACACTGTATATAGATCCAAAGAAATTCAAGCCATAAATAAATCTTATAATAATCAAGATATTTTTGTTCAAATTAATATTGATGAAGACCCTAATAAAAGTGGAATTCAAATTAGTGCAGTAGATGAATTTTTTTACAATTTTAAAAATTTAAATTTTTTTCCAACCGGAATTATGTGCATACCTAGTTTGAAAACTGACCCTAAAAGTTCATTCAGCAAAATGTATAAGATTAATGAGAAACTAAAAAAAGATTTTAAATTATATAAAGGAGAATTATCAATGGGAATGTCAGGGGATTATAAAATAGCCCTGGATTATGGTGCTACAATAATACGTATAGGTAGTAAAATTTTTAACTAATGCTAGAAAAATTCTTAATTTCAATCGGTTTAAAACAACCAGAATATGTTGAAGAAATCATTAATGAAAAAACACGCACAGTTCGTCCCTTATCAGAAAATAGATTTGAAAATGAAGATTACACAGGTGATTTAAAAATCCACCAACCAAAAGATGAGGTTGAAATAAAAGTTTTAAGGTCTTTTAATGATAGCCATCTTATCGGTCCACCTATAAAAGAAGGATATATTGTTGCTGTAGACATTAGAGATATTAGTGATCAAAATATTAGACAAAGAATAGTTGATTTTATTACTGGAATTGCTTTTATTAGTGATTCAAAAATGAGAATTATTCATAAGGATGGTGTTTACTTGGTTATGCCTTCAAATATGTCACTTCCATCCACTGAACGAGAGAGGTTGCAAACTCTTGGTCTATATAAAATAAATGTGTAGTTTATTTTTACTGGGATTTAGGCTTTTAAGCTATTCATTATTTTTATGGATCATTCTAAGCTGGATACAAGTATCTGACGATCACCCAATTGGACAATTAAAAATGATTTTGGATCGCTTTTACGGAAGACTATTAGAGCCGATAAGAAGTAGAATTGGTCCACTTAGAATAGGAATGGCGGGAATTGATTTATCTCCAATAGTTCTAATATTAGGAATTAATTTTCTTCAACCAATTATTCTGAGATTTGTTTGTTAAATTTTTTCAATAACTGTATCTAATTTAAAATCTAACAACATATTGGTTGCCTTTTGATCAATTAAATTAATTTCACTAGCAAGAGTTTCTTTTGAAATATAGTCACTAAAAACTTTGAAGCTTTCCTTTGCTTTTTCATCATCAGTTATAATATTTAGTTTTATTCGATCAGTTATGTCAAACTTCATATCTTTTCTTTGATTTTGCACAATTGATACAATCTCTCTAGATATTCTTTCATAAAATAATTGATCTGATATTTGAGTGTCTATATTAATGCTAAATTCTTCGATTATTTCATGACTATCTGATTCGTTTACCTTAACAAGTCTCATATCTAAATCACTTACAGAAATCTTATAATTTTTAAAAGACATATCTTCATTTTTAATTAATTCTTTAATATCTTTTTGTTTAAGTTTTTTTAAGTAACTAGCAAGATTTGTAATTTCACTCCCTAATTTCGGACCTAACTTTGAGAAATCTGGTTTACATTCATATTTAAACCAATCATCGACTTCATTTATAAAATCAATGTTTTTTAAATTAAGTTCATCCAATATTATTTCTTTTACACTTTCAATATTTTTAACTAGCTCATCATTGTTTGATATTATTAAAATTTTTTCCAATGGTTGTTTATTAGGAATATTTAAATTTAATCTTATATTTCTGGCTGTTTTGATAATTTTTTTAGCAATAGTTATTTGTTCTTCTAGTTCCACATTAATTAACTGAGTTTTGGCCTCAGGATAATTTTCGAGATGAATGCTTGAGTCTTCTTCTTGTAACAGTCCTTGATATATTTCTTCACAAATAAATGGAAGAACAGGCGCCATTGTTTTAGAAAACTCTAAAAGAACTTCATGTAAAGTTTTAAAAGCATTTAATTTATCAATATCATTAACATCTTTTTCTTTCCAAAATCGTTTTCGATTTGTTCTAACATACCAATTTGTAAGCTCATCAATAAAGTCTATTAGTGGAGGTATTACTTCATAAAGATAGTAATTTTCCATTTTTTCATTAACGGTTTTTATAAGTGATTGAAGGCTCGAAATGATCCATTGATCCATTAAAGCTCTTTCTTCTACTGGAGCAGCCTTATTTAATTCTTCAATTGTTATATTGTCTGCATTTGCATAATTTGAGAAAAATGAAAAGCTATTCCATAAGGGTAAAATTACATTTCTAGTAACGAGTTTTACACCTTCTTCTGAAAATTTTAAAGGCTCTCCTCTAACAACAGGCGAATTTATCAAGTATGCTCTTAAGCTATCACCACCATACTTGTCTAGTAAATCTTCGGGATCAGGATAATTCTTTAAACTTTTGCTCATTTTTCTGCCATCTTCAGCAAGGATCATTCCTGTAGTAATACAATTTTTGAAAGCAACAGAATCAAAAAGAGAAACTGCCAAAACAGTTAATGTATAAAACCAACCTCTCGTTTGATCAAGTCCTTCGGCAATAAAGTCAGCAGGAAAACCGTCCATAAAATTTTCTGAATTTTCAAACGGATAATGTTGTTGACCGTATGGCATTGAGCCAGATTCAAACCAACAATCTAATACTTCAGGGGTTCTTGTGTATGTTTTACCATCTATTTCAATTTTTATTTCATCTAAAAAATGTTTATGTAAGTCATCTACTTCTACTCCTGAAAGTTCCTTAAGTTGCTCTATCGAACCAACGCAGATTATGTCATCAGGATCATCATCATTTATCCATATTGGAATACAGCTTCCCCAGTATCTATTTCTACTAATAGCCCAATCTCTCGCATCAGCTAACCAGTTTGAGAAACGTTTCTCACCTATAAATCCAGGAACCCAATGTGTTTGAGAATTAAGTTCCACCATTCGATCGCTTATTTTTTCAACATTTACAAACCATGTTGGTATAGCTTTATAAATTAATGGAGTACCTGTTCTCCAGCAAAAAGGATAAGAATGCATTTCTCTTTTTGAGCTGAAAAGTAACCCTCTGTCATCCAGTTGTTTAATAATTACATTGTCTGCTTCCTTTACATTTAAATCTTCGAGCCCCGCTACAGATTGATCAAACTTACCAGCCAATGTTACCGGATCAACTATTACGGTTATTCCTGCATTTTTTAAACAATAGAAATCACTTTCACCATAAGAAGGAGCTTGAGAAACCAAACCAGAACCTGATCCCGTATTTGTATCATCACTATGAATTAATTTAAAAGCTTTTCCTATATTTTCCTTTTCAAATTCAGAATATGCGGGTACATACTCTCCTCCAATCATATTTTCACCATCACATGAAACTATCACTGAATAATCATAATTGTCCAGTTCATGCAATCTTTCAGTCGCAATCCAATAATGATGACTATCAATTTTCACTCTTGAATAATTAATATTTCTTCCTACTGCAATTGCTAAATTTGCAGGTATACACCAGGGAGTTGTTGTCCATACAAGAAAATAGTCACCTTTTTTAATATCGTTAAAGTCATTTCTTGCTTTCAGCTTAAAGAAAATTGAAGGGTCTTCAACATCTCTATAATCCATATTTGCTTCAAAATTAGAAAGAGGCGTTGACGCAGCCCATGAATATGGAAGAACTTTATAATCTTTATAAATTAGGCCTTTATCAAAGAGCTCTTTAAATACCCACCAAACGCTTTCCATGAACCCAACGTCCATTGTTTTGTAATCATTTTCAAAATCAACCCATCTACCAATCTTTCTTGTTATCTTCTCCCAGTTCTCAGTATTAGTTTGTACTTGAGATCTACAAGCTTCATTAAATTTATCAATTCCGTAATCATCAATATCTTGGGGGTCTTCTAATCCAAGTTCTTTTTGTACTTCCATTTCAATTGGAAGTCCATGGACATCCCACCCAAAACGTCTCTCAACAAAGTAACCCCTCATAGTCCAATATCTAGGAACAATATCTTTTATTACTCCGGCAAGTAAATTACCATAATGCGGGCTTCCAGTTGGAAAAGGTGGCCCATCATAAAACCTGAAAACTTTCGAATCTTTTCGTATGTCTAAAGATTTTTCGAAAGCATTAATTTCATTCCAATAGTCAGAAATTTTGTTTTCATTTTCCGCAAAATTAATGTTGTTGTTAATTCTTTTGAACATATCCTTAGAATTTTAATGTTTATTCAATAAAAGACTTATTTTTTTACATATTTATAATTATTTAAAATATCTTTTTTTTAATTAAAATTTTACTAATATACGTTCAACAATAAAAATATATATGGCTAGAAAACTTTCACAAAATACAGTTAATAAATTTAAAAAAAGGCTTGAAGCTGAACGAGAGCAGCTTTTATCGATGTTAGAACAACATCAAGAAGAAAGGGAAAAAATCAGGCTTTCTGAAGCATCAGCCGAAAGAAGTCCTGATCCTTCTTCAGCAGATGGAGGATCTATGGCTTTTGAGCTTGAAAAAGAACTCACACTTGATGAAAACACTAAACATTTGCTCAACCAAGTTGAACATGCTCTTTCTCTAATTAAAAAGAAAAAGTATGGAAATTGTGAAAATTGTGGCGAACCTATTCCAGTAGCAAGACTTGAGGCTCTGCCTTACGCAACCTTACGCAAAGAGTGTGCTGAATTACTTGATTCTTAAGCATAATAAAAAACCTTTAATTATCTCAGTATGTCTAGGAATTTTAGATAATATTCTAAAAACATATATACGTTCAAACGATTTTAGTGATTTAGTAATAATTGAAAATGTTTTAGAAATTGATCTTAATTACAATACTGGAATTGCTTTTGGATTTTTAAAAGATCAAGCTTCATTTACTTTTATTCTATCCGTAACAGTCTTAATATGGCTAATTTTTCAATTCAAGAATAAATTTAATAACAGAATTGAAGAGTATGCTTTTGTATTAGTTTTAGGTGGAGCTTTTGGTAATTTGGGTGAAAGGTTTGTTAATCTTATTAACGGTAATGATGGAAAAGTTACAGATTTCATCGAATTATTGTTTATCCCATCATTTAATCTTGCTGATGCATTTATAAGTGTAGGAATATTCTTATTACTCTTATCGGAGCTAATCGATAAGAGTGATTGAAATTATTTACAAAAACGATGATTTTATTGTTTTCAACAAACCAAATGGTGTTTTGACACACCCTGTAAATTCAGATTCAGGGATTTCTGTTCGTGACAAATTGTTAGAAATTAAACCTTCAATAAAAGATTGGGGGATTGAAAACAGGGAAGGAATTGTTCATAGATTAGATAAAGTAACTTCTGGAGTTATCGTTGGTGCGTTAAACCTAGAAACTTTTATTTATTTACAATCATTATTTAAAGAAAGAAAAGTTTATAAAGAATATTCATGCTTGGTTGAGGGTCATTTAAAAACCCAATCTGGTGTTATTGAATTACCACTATCAAAATCAAAACAAAATAAAATTAAACGAGCTGTGAGCAATGAAGGAAAGCTTTCAACCTCTCACTTTGAGGTTATTGAAGAATTTAAAAACTTTAGCAAATTAAAAATCAATTTAATTACTGGAAGAAATCATCAAATTAGATCTCAAATGGAGTATTTAGGTAATCCCATCATTAATGATATTTTATACAGTGCACAAAAAGTTAAATCGTTAAATAATGATCAAATTTGCTTAGTGTCTAAAAAACTTAAATTTAATCATAAAAATAATGATTATGAATTCGAAGCTGATGAACCAGATTTTTTTAATGCACTCATAAATGTTTAATTGAGATAAATCATTTAAAATAAATTTATGGAAAATTCATTTGTTCACCTTCATGCACATACAGAATATTCTATGCTTGATGGCGCTGCAAAAATTGACTCTTTTTTAAATCGTATTGTGGAATTAAATCAGCCAGGCGCTGCTATTACAGATCATGGTAATTTGTATGGTGCACTTGAATTTCATAATTCAGCTATAAAAAAAGAGCTTAAACCCATCATAGGTTATGAAGCTTATGTCATTGAAGGAAGCAGATATGAAAAACCTGACAGAGATAAAAATAAAAGATTTCATTTAACACTTCTTGCAGAGAATACAGAAGGTTATTGGAATCTTGTCGAAATAGCAAGTAAAGCTTACACACAAGGATACTATTACAAACCAAGGGTTGATTACGAGCTCTTAAAAGAACATAGCAATGGAATTATTGCACTTTCTGGTTGTCTTGGTGGAGAAATTGCTCAATTGCTAGCTCCTGATGCCTCGAGAGAAGAAGGTAACCAAGGTCAAGAAAGAAGTTTTGATCGGGCTTTAGAAAAAGCTATCTTCTATCAAAATTTATTTGGCAAAGACAACTTCTACATCGAAATTATGAATCATGGAATACAACAACAAGAAGAAATTCTTCCTGATTTATTAAAAATATCAGATACAATTTCAGCACCATTGGTTGCAACTAATGATTCCCATTATGTTCATGACACTGACTCATCAGCGCACGACGCTTTATTATGTGTTCAAACTAATGCAACTTTAGACGACGAGAGCAGATTCAAATTTGACGGTAGTGGGTATTTCATAAAATCTTCTGAGGATATGAGGAAATTGTTTCCAAATAGTGATTTTCCAGATGCTTGTAACAATACCCTAAAAATACTTGATAGAGTTCATTACGAGTTCGAAAAAGATGCTTATTATTTACCAGACTTTCCAATTGAAGACAATTCTCAAAATGCAGAGGAATTTTTAAAAGACAAAGTCTTTGAGGGTGCAAAAATTTTATATGGAGATTTAAATGATGAACTTGAAAATAGAATAAATTACGAACTTGAAGTTATAAACACCATGGGTTTCGCATCTTATTTTCTGATTGTTGGAGATTTAATTAATTATGCAAAATCAAAAGGAATCAGAACAGGGGCAGGAAGAGGCTCTGCTGCAGGATCTATTGTTTCATATTGCCTCGGTATAACTGGTATTGAGCCACTGAAGTATGGCCTTTTATTTGAACGTTTTCTAAATAAAGGTAGAAAAGAATTACCAGACATAGATATGGATTTTGACGAACGTTACCGGAATGATGTGATTGATTATGTTTCAGAGAAATATGGTAATGATAGAGTCGCCCATATAGTTACATTTGCAACTATAAAAGCAAAACAAGCAATAAGAGATTCAGCTAGAGTGTTAGGACTTCCATTTTCATCAGGTGACAAGGTAGCTAAATTGATGCCACCAATGATCTTAGGTATCTCAGCGACTTTAGGAGAGTGCCTTGATAAAGACGATACAACACAAAGTGGTTACAGCAAAGAATTCTATGCAGCTTCATCAGAATTGAGAAAAGAATATAAAGAAAGCGCAGAAGTTAAAAAAATAATTGACATTGCTCGAGGGCTCGAGGGTTTAAGAAGGCAGGATGGAATTCATGCAGCCGCAGTTGTAATTTCTCCTGATAAGTTAACTAAATTTTTACCAATTCAGCAAAAAGGGGCTGGAGCAGAATTAGTTACACAATACGAAATGCATACAGTTGAACAGCTTGGTTTGTTAAAAATGGATTTTCTTGGACTTAGAAATCTCTCAATTATTGATCGTGCCTTAGAGTTAATCAATAACAATTCCTTAGATATTGATGATATTGATCTTAATGATGAAGCTACATATCAGCTATTTTCAGAAGGCAAAATGACAGGTGTTTTTCAGCTTGAAAGTCGGATTGCTCAATCAGTTTCAAGAAACTTAAAACCTAAAAGGTTTGAGGACCTCGTTGCTTTAGTTGCATTAATTAGACCCGGACCTTTGGGTGCAGGTATGCATACAGAATTTGCTGAAAGAGCTACTGGTAGAAAAGAAATTGAATATCTTCATAATGACTTAAAAGAAATTTTAGAAGAAACATACGGTGTTATTTTATATCAAGAACAAGTTATGCAAATAGCTCAAAGAATATCAGGTTTTGAGTTAGACGAGGCAGACGATTTAAGAAAAGCAATGGGTAAGAAAATTCCAAAAGTAATGGAGCAACAAAGAAATAAATTTACAGACGGAGCATTAAAAAATGGCTATTCAGAACAGTTTGCAGAAGAACTTTTTGATCAAATAGCATATTTTGCAGGTTATGGCTTTAACAAGAGCCATTCAGTTCCTTATGCCTTATTAGCCTATCAAACTGCTTTTTTAAAATCTAACTACCCAGCTGAATATTTGTCTGCATGTTTAACTGCAGTCAAAAGAGACAAAGACAGAACAGCAATCTTTTTATCTGAAGCGCGTGAAATGGGAGTTAAGGTGAATACACCAGATATAAATTTAAGCTCTGAAGATTTTTCAGTGACTAATGGAGAAATCTTATTTGGTTTATCCGCAATTCGCAATGTTGGAGATGTAACCGCACAAAAAATTATTATTGAAAGGCAAAATTCAAATTATGAAAATATTGAAGATTTTTTAACAAGGATGGACTCAAGGTCTTTAAACAAGAGAGGGATAGAGGCCCTTGTTCAAGGTGGAGCATTTGATAAATTTGGATTTCCAAGGAAAGGTATATTTGAAAAAATTATAGATTTAATTGAAGATGCAAAAGAATTAAAATCTAACAAAAATAGTGCGCAAGGTTCGTTATTTGAATTTGATGATAATGGAGGTAACAAAACCATCATTCAAGATGTTGAATGGGATAAAAAGGAATATTTAAATCGTGAAAGAGAGATGCTAGGCTTCTTCGTGAGTGAAGATCCACTTGATGGCTATGGAGAAGTATTAAGATCAGAATCATCTCATTCGATTATTGAATTAATAAGTTCAGAAGACGAAGAAGAAATTAGTGTTGTAATATCTGGTTTATTTTCAAATGTTCAAAAACGAGTTTCAAGAAAAGGCAATCCCTGGATTCAATTTGATGTCCAAGACACAACGGGAACGGTAGGCGTATTATTGTTTAACAAACTTGTAGATAAATTTAATAATGATGTTGATGGGGAGAACTATGTCAAAGTAACTGGAACTTTTGTTGGTGGATCTGAAAATATAATTAGAGCCAGAGATTTGATAACAATTGAACCTTCCAAAATGTTGAATGATTTAGACACTACTCCAATGAGAATATCAGTTGAGGAAGAGACATTAGATAGACAAAATTTAACGATGTTGAAAGAGTTATTACAGAAATATCCCGGTAATTCAAAGGTTGAACTTGAAGTAAATTCTTCTGACGGAGTAAAGCTTCTTGAACTAAAATCAATAAAAATTAAAAAAACTCAACAACTCAAAAACGAAATTAATACATTACTTACTAATTAAGTAGTATCTAGATATGTCTTTTAATATAGAAGAATTTAAAAAAAGATTTAAAGAAAGAGCAGATGCAGTAAAAGATAGACCTATGCCACCAGTTGGTGGAGATGAAAGAATGCTTTTTATGAAACAAGCAGAACTCGACTATCAAGATTACATGATAATTTCAGACTCATTGTTTGAAGTTACAGATGAATACTTAATTTTTAAATATAAGCTTGATAATTAGGTTAAATTTTTACCCATAGGGAAAATTTTATTGATAACTTCTGCGCATGCTTTTGCGATTTCCATGTGTTCTTTTTGAGTTCCATTTTCTTCTCTTAGTTGAATGTAATGTATCCAGCTTCTTAAAGTTCCATTCATATAAATCCTACTTACAGTATTTCCCTCAGGTAATACAGATCTAGCTTGTTCTTTAGCTATGTCGTTTTCAATAGCCCAGTTGTAGACCTCCTTAGCTTTGTCTATAACTTCAGATTGCATCTGTTCCCATTCTTCAATTATTTTTTCATTATCTGTATTTATAGAATTTTGTCTATTTTTGGGATCTTGTAATCTAGCTTCTCGAATAACAAATTCTAAATCCTCTACTGGGTTTGCATACCTCTGGCTAAATTCTTGAAAACTAAAAGATCTATGACGAAGTATTTGCCTCGCAATATCTCTTGTAGTTTCAATCTCTAAACATGCACTTACCATTTCAAGAGGAGACCAGTGAGCATTTTTTATTAGATAATTTATTAATTTTTCGCTTGTTTCAGTGTTTAATTGATTAGAGGGATTCGATACTCTTGCACAAAAAGCTACTAATTCCTGTGCATTATCTATACCATCATTACTAATTGATTCAGTCGGCTTAGAATAGCTAATAAGTTTTACTTTCATTTCAAGATATATATTAAAATAAATTCATCATGTTTTTATTAAGACTAGTAGTTTTTTTAATTTTAGTTTCACTAGTTGTAATTCTTGCATACCCTTTGTTGATTATTTTTAATATATCTAATGGTGGAGACGGGTTTGGTTTATGTAATGACCTAATTACTTGTGAAATACCATTTATCGAAGGACCTAGAATTTTAGTAATATTAATAATTACTTTTTTCTTTCTTGTGGCGGTTTTAAGAATAATTATGAAATATCTCAACAGCATTAATAAAGAGGAAACTATTCTTTAATAACATAAAATATAGCTATCAATATTAAAACTACTCCAACCCAATTTAATAAATTTAATATTTCTCCAACAAAAAAAACGCCAATGAGGAGTGCGAACACGCCCTCCAATCCAAACAAAAGTGAAGCTGTCGATGCATTTATAAATTTTTGACCATATAGCTGTAAATAAAATGCACAGAAGTTTACAACAATGCCAAGAAAAAAGATAGGCAGAAGGAATTTGAAACTTATATTTAGATTTTCATAATTCAAAAAAGGAATGCACAAAATGCTGCCAACACCTGACTGTACAAACATTAATTTTGAAATATTTAAATCTTTTACATATTTTTCAACCATAACTATATGTAATGCGTAACCTGTCGCACAGATTAATGTGAATAAATTTCCAAATAATTGATCAAGATCATTTAATGCTATTAATAAAATTCCTGAGAATCCTGCTATCGATCCTATTAAATTTTTTTTATGTATTGAGTTTTTATTTATGTATTTAGAAAAAATTGGTGTTAATACTATATAGAATCCAGTTACTACTCCTGAATTTATTGTAGAAGTTGTTTCAAGACCTATGGTTTGGGTAATATATCCAATCCATAAAAACAAACCCATCAATAGTCCAGGTTTTATATATTTTTTTTCAGGGACTCCTCCAGTAATTAAAAAAAGTAGCGTTGCTAAAAGATATCTCAAAAAAACAATATTTACTGGAGTTAGGTCGGAAATGAGATCTTTAACAACTGCAAAAGTTGATCCAAAAAGTAAAGCTGATGTAACTAAAGCAATTATTGCACGGTTTTTATTTTTTAAAATCATCTGAATAAGTGAACATTAATATCTCGTATAAAATAATGATATGAAAAAACAAGATAAGGTGAAAGAAATACATAAAATTCTAAATAAGCTTTATCCAGATCCTGAAAAACCTTTAAATCACAAAGATCCATATACGCTACTCGTATCAGTGTTACTATCTGCCAGGTGTACTGATAAAAAAGTTAATGAAGTAACTCCAGAATTATTCAGTCTTGCAGATAATCCCAACGACATGTCAAAAATTGATGTTCGCACTATTAGAAGAATTGTTAAACCTTGTGGTTTATCACCTCAAAAATCAAAGGCAATTTCAAATTTATCAAAAATTCTTGTTAAAGAATATAATTCAACAGTTCCTGACAACTTTGAAGACCTTGAGTCGTTACCAGGAATTGGTCATAAAAGTGCCTCAGTCGTTATGGGTCAAGCTTTTGGTGTTCAGACATTCCCAGTTGATACACATATTCATCGATTGGCATGGAGATGGGGTTTATCTAACAGGAAAAGTGTTGAGCAGACAGAAAAAGACTTGAAAAGACTATTCCCAGAAAAATCATGGAATAAATTACATCTTCAAATTATTTTTTTTGGAAGAGAATATTGTCCTGCTATTTCACATATAAAAGAACTATGCCCAATATGTAGTAAGTATGGTCGAAAGGATATGAAATAAATGGAAGTAAATTTCTTTATAGCTTTTTTGTTTGGTATTCTATCCTTTATATCACCCTGTGTTTTGCCTTTAGTACCTGGTTATCTTGCAATTTTTTCCGAATCAGAGAAAGATATAAAAGTAAGATTATTTGGATCAATTCAATTTAGTCTTGGTTTTTCAATAGTATTTATTTCTTTGGCAGCCATTGCAACTAATATTGGTTCATTTTTTAGTAGAAATTCTGAATCTTTATCAAGGGTTAGTGGAATAATAATTATATTGTTTGGTTTAATTTTGTTGTTTCCATCTCTCAATAAAAAATATTTTTATGGTTCAAACTATATTGATGTAAAGAATTTTAATCTTTTTAAAAATTTTTTATTAGGTCTTACTTTTGGTTTTGGATTTACACCTTGTATTGGACCTGTACTAGGTGCACTTTTAACTCTGTCATCAAGTACTAATACTATCAGAGAAGGGGTAACGTTATTAATTTTTTATTCAGTAGGGTTGGCAATTCCATTTATATTAATGCCAATTTTCTCTTCAAAGATAAATTTAAAATCTAAAGTATTTGTATTATTTCAAAAATATTCATCGTTTATTTCTGGTTCTACATTAATTGCTATTGGAATTTTAATTTTTACGGACAGAATGTATGTTTTAGCATCCTTTTTTCAAGAATTGTTCGTTCTTTTGAATCTAGAGTGGTTGAGTACAATTTAGATATGTCAAATAATATAAATATTCAAAAATGTTTAAAGATTACAGGTAAAGATGCCTTATCGTTTGTTGAATCTATCATTTCAAACAATTTAGATAATGAAAAATTGAAACCTTCTTATTTACTTGGACCTGACGGTAAAGTTCATCATTGGTTTTTTGTACATGAGATTAATGATGACATTTTGATATATCAAGAAGATAGTGAACTTCAAACAATATTAGATAATCTGAAGAAGTACGCAATTCGAATTGAATGTGAGTTTGTCCTAGAGACTGTCAGTAATGTATTGGTAGCGAATATTGAGAACTTAGAAATTAAAATTGTTGATGAATTTTTTGATGATACTGTTTCATGGGAAACCTATGAGATTCTTAATGAGATACCAACAAGAAGAATTATAAATGAAGGCCTTTTACCTAATGAAACAAAATGGTTGGATAATTTTGTTGATTTTGAAAAGGGTTGCTTTTTAGGTCAGGAACAAGCTTCTAGAATTAAATATAGGGGTAATCCAAGAAGAGTTCTCATTACAAATGAGAATGGTAATCAAGAAATGATCAAGATTTAATAAATGCAACGTTGTGAATATTGTGGAAGAGTGTTGATTATTAATCGATCAGATATATATACATTATGTTCAAAAAAATGTAAAAGTAAGTTTAAAAATAAAAATCAGATAAAAAAAATTGATGAGTATGTTTTAGGCTCAATTAATTATGACTGGCACTTCGTAAAAGATATAGTCCTATCAAGAAAAAATAAATTTGAAATAGTTGCTTCGATATCTAGATTGATATATTTTGAAAATCGTTTGATTAAAAAAAATAATAAAGAAATTAATTTACAGACAATGGTCACTTTAAAGAAAAAATAGCTCCTTTATCATATTTTTTTAGCGAAAATTGTACGATTGGCCCAACTACTATAACCATAAAAATTGTTCCATACCCATATGAACCACCTAGTAATACTCCACTTACAAACGCAGTAAAATCTATTGCTATCCTAGTTACTCTTACACTTGGACCTCTTTTGGCAATACCAGTCATTATTCCATCTCTTGGTCCTGGACCTAAGCCTGATCCAATATATACACCTACACCCATTGCAAATAGCACTGTTCCAAAGTACAGGTATGCATGTCTTATGAATATTGATTCAGGTGTAGGAATAAAATACATAGTTAGATCAAGAACGTTGCCAATTGTAAGGATGTTTAAAATCGTACCCAAAAATGGTTTTTGTTTTAATGGAATCCAGCCAAGTAAAACTATGAATCCTGTAATTACACCTGCAAATCCAATCCTTACATCTATTAACTTGCTAAAACCATCATGAAATACATCCCAAGGGTTAAGTCCAAGTTTTGCTTCAATTGTAAAAGCCAGCCCAAACCCACAAAGGAATAATCCCAAAAAGCATTGGGGAAGCCTTTTTAATATTTTTTTACTCATTTATGATGAAAATCTTTTCAAGATACGGAATATTTTCAGGACATAATTCGTATATTGATTGGAATCTTAGAATTGGAATAATCCTATTGTCTTCACGAACTTCAATTTGGTTATTTAATAACTCCACCCTAATAAGATTTTCTGACACATCTACGGTGCTCCATTCTGGAGAAGATAAACATATATTTTTACCAATATTTACAACAGAGTTGTCTGATATATTTTCAAGAGTACTTTCTGCATCTGCAATTCTTATTTGTTTTACAAATTCACTTCCGTATGTTTCAGTTGATAAATTTTGATAAACAATATATGAAATGCTTAAAATTATAAAAATTATTACGCTTAATAATGGTATTTTCTTCACACTATATTATTAACCATTGAATATTTTAGTTTTTAAAATGTACCCGGAGGGGGAGTCGAACCCCCACATCCGAAGATACTGGATTTTGAGTCCAGCGCGTCTGCCAATTCCGCCATCCGGGCTTACTTAAAGATTATATTTCATATCTACAAAAATAAGTGAATTTATTTTTTTAAGTTTAAACTGGATTGGTGATAGTTCTTATTGATGGTTTTAGCGTTGCATTCAGGGCATTTTATGCTCTTCCTGACTCATTGACGACCTCTGACGGCACTCCAACAAATGTAATTCATGGTTTTTTATCAATGATTAATAAAGTTATCAAAGATCATGAACCTGAAAAATTGATTATTACTTGGGACTTACCTGGAAAAACTTTTAGGAATGAAATTTATAAAGAATATAAAGCCAATAGAACGCCTGCGCCAGATAATTTCAATATTCAAATACCACTTCTTCATGACCTTATAGATTCTTTTAATATTCCGCAGATTTCTAAAAAAAATCATGAAGCGGATGACGTACTTGGATCTTTGTCAAAACTATTTAATGAAATTAAAAAAGATGTATTAATTGTCACCGGAGATAGAGATATTTTTCAACTTATATCAAAAAAAACAAAAATTCTTTATACAAAAAAAGGAATTTCGGACACGGATACTATGGATGAAAAATCATTTGAGAAGAAAATTTGAAATTAGTCCCTTCACAGTACATTGAGTATTTAGCTTTAAAAGGTGACCCATCTGATAACATACCTGGCTTGCCTGGAGTAGGAGAAAAAACAGCAATATCCTTACTCAAAAAATATAATAACATAGAAAATATATTTAAAAATCTTAATGAACTAACACCCAAGTTAAAAAACACATTTGAAGATAATAAAGACATTCTGTTTATCAGTAAAGATCTAGCAACAATCAAAACTGACTTAGAATTTGTTTTACCAGACACAAAATTAAATGAATCAGCTTATTTTTCTGATGACGTATTAGAAAATGCACAAGAAAAAGTAAAAATTCTTGAATTGAACAAATATATATTAACAAAAGCAAATCAAAACGATGAAACAAACGATAATCTCGAAGAAAAAAAAATTTATGAATACGACTCGCTAGATGAAGATACTTTTATATTTAGTTTTGATAATGAGTTATATTTTTTTGATAACGATAAGTTTGGTAAATATGTCGGAAACTTATCAAGTATCAAAAGCTATGTTTTGCTTACGTCACAAAATGCAATCTCAATAGCAAAGGAAGAGTTAGATTATGATACATTTGACGCGTATGACTGCATGTTATTTTTAAAAGACCCAAGCATTAAACCCGACAATCTTTTAAATATATCAAAACATATTGACAGATCGTCAGGTCTTACCAAAAAATCAAAAATCATAGATTATCTTACTTTTTTTCAGAATAAAATCTTAGTTATTAAGAATGAGATAACAGAATTCAAGAAAGATAAAGATCTAAGTTTGTTATATAAAGATTTAGATTTTCCAATGCTTCAAATTTTAAGTTCTATGAACAAGAAAGGCGTCAAAGTCTCGTTAAAAAAAATTGAGAATCTTTCGGATGAAATAAATAGAGAGTTGAATATTTATAAAAAAAATATTAAATCTATAACCAAAAAAGATTTTAATTTGAATTCGCCAAAACAGTTATCTGAAATTCTCTATGAGGATATGAAATATCCAATTATTAAAAAAACACCAAAGGGAGCGCCTTCAACTGATGCCTCAGTGTTAGAAGAATTATCAAAATCACATGAACTGCCTAAGTTAATCTTAAAATATAGAGAATACGAAAAATTAAGATCAACATATATAGAAGGTCTTAAAAGTGAAGTTATCAATAATAGGGTTCATACCTCATATAATTTGTTTGGTACAACCACTGGTCGTTTATCGTCTGAAAAACCTAATTTACAAAACATTCCAAATAAAACACAAATGGGTCAAAAAATACGTGAATTTTTTGTTGCAGATCCCAAACACACTTTTGTAATTGCTGACTATTCTCAAATAGAACTGAGGGTTTTAGCACATTTAAGCGGTGATAAAAATATGATAAGCATGCTAAAGAATAGAGACTCAGACATTCATTCAGAAACAGCGTCTAAAATATTTAATACAAATATTGAATCTGTAACTAAGGATATGAGAAGAAAAGCTAAAGAAGTTAACTTTGGTTTAATCTATGGAATGGAATCATTTGGTTTATCAAAAAGTCTGGATATTTCAAAAAAAGAAGCTGATGAACTAATAAATGCTTACTTTGGTCAGTTTCCAAAAATTAAGGGTTTTTTAGATAAGATCGTAGTTGATGCAACTGACAATACATATACTAAAACACTTTATGGCCGTAAAAGATTTATTAGAGAATTATCATCTTCAAACTTTCAAGTAAAAGCAATGGGAAAGAGAATTGCGATGAATGCTCCTATACAAGGAACTGCTTCAGATATTATGAAAGTCGCAATGATAAAAATAATAAAAGAATTGTCAATATTAGAATCAACCGATCTTCTTCTACAGATACATGATGAAATAATTATACAAACTCCAAAAGCATTGTCTGACAAAGTATCAAATATAGTAAAGAAGGAAATGGAGAACGCATCCGCATTGAAGGTACCATTGTTTGTAGACATTAAAGAAAATGTAAACTTATCTAATTTAAATTAAATACTTGCAAAATTCACAAATATGTTATCCTAAGAAACGCAATACTATGATTGGAAAAAACAAAACATATGTCAGATAACCTAAATGAGACGGTTAAGCCAATCAATGACGTAAACCTTCCAGATGACATCAGTCCCGAAGATTTTCCTATGTTGTTAGATCAAACTCTTGTATCTTTTAAAAACGGCGATGTTATTGAGGGTACTGTTGTCAGGATTGACAGAAATGAAGTTATGGTTGATGTCAGTTATAAGTCAGAGGGAGTTATACCATCAAGAGAACTTTCAGTAAGAAAATCTATAAACCCAAATGAAGTTTTTAACGTAGGAGATAAAGTCCAAGCCTTAGTTCTAGAAAAAGAAGATGATGAAGGCAGACTCATTCTCTCTGTAAAAAGAGCTCTTTATGAAAAAGCATGGGGGGATATTCAAACTATTTCAGATAATAACAAGTCAGTCAAAGGCACAGTAATCGAGTCAGTCAAAGGCGGTCTTATTGTAGACATTGGTGTACGAGGTTTTTTACCAGCATCTCTAATTGACGTTAGAAGAGTTAAGGAGCTAAGTTCTTATGTTGGTGAAGAAATAGAAGCTAAAATTTTAGAATTGGATAAACAAAGAAACAATATTGTTTTATCTAGAAAAGCACACCTTGAAGAAGAACTTTCTGAAGAACGTCAAGGATTCTTGGGTGATTTACAAGTTGGTGATATCAAAGATGGAAAAATATCTTCAATTGTAAATTTCGGTGCTTTTGTAGATATAGGTGGAATGGATGGATTGGTACATGTATCCGAGCTGTCTTGGAGACATGTTGAAAATCCAAATGAAATTGTAAAAGTCGGTGACTCTGTAACTATTAAAGTATTAGAGATTGATAATGATAAAGAAAGAATTTCACTATCAATAAAACAAGTCACTGAGGATCCATGGTTAGATTTTGAATTAAACTTTAGTGAGGAAGATGTTGTTGATGGCAAAGTAACAAAGGTAGTCCCATTTGGTGCGTTTGTTACTATCGGAAAAGGCGTTGAAGGACTTGTTCACGTATCCGAAATTTCAGTTGATAAAATTGATTCGCCTGAATTAGCTCTTGCAATTGGGCAAAGTGTAAATATCAAAATACTTGAACTTGATATACCTAAGAGAAGAGTTAATCTATCTATCAAACAAGCCGATCCTAATTGGAAATCAAAAGAAGAAGAGAAAAACAAACCTAAAACACACTCTACACAATCTGAAGACAAACCCGCGGAAAGACAAACAGTCGAAGGCGTTGACGAATCCTTAGAAAATATATTACAAGAACTCAAAGAACGAGGAATTGGAAGTAATTAACAATTCAAGTTAAATTCTATTTTTCCTTAATCTTATAGGTATGTATAAAAATGGAATTATATTAACCGGTCCGATAGGTTCAGGAAAATCAGAAGCTTTAGATGTTGTTAACAAATTAGGTTATGAAACAGTCGATCTAGACATCATTTCAAATGATATATTGAATAACGAAAATTCATTAGAATTTTTAAAAACAAACTTTTTGGATTGTTTACAAAATGATAAAGTTAATAAAGCTAAGTTAGCAAACATTGTTTTTCAAGATAAAGAAAAATTAAAATTATTAGAAAATTATTTACATCCTAAAGTACAGTCTCAATTATTAGAATTGTTAGATAAAAATGATAAATTAACTTTCATTGAAGTATCTGCTCCTAAAAATGTAATAGACATGTTTCAAACAA
The DNA here is from genome assembly GCA_045563315.1 of Candidatus Actinomarina sp. GTDB lineage: Bacteria > Actinomycetota > Acidimicrobiia > Actinomarinales > Actinomarinaceae > Actinomarina. The sequence goes on from JBJKUD010000023.1 coordinate 32,654, forward strand.
TTGTTTTATGGTCTCCAGAAAAAGTAAGGATTGAGAGACTTATTGATAGGGGTATGGAAATAGACGATATTAAAAATAGGATAAGTAATCAACCAACAGACGTATGGTGGCAGTCAATAGGAACAGTAATTAATAACGATGTCAAAGAAGACTTAGAGGGTCAACTTAAAGAAGTAATAGAATCTTTATTATGAACAAATTTAAAGTGATCTCGGAATTTACACCAAAAGGGGACCAACCTGCAGCAATTGAAAAGTTAAAAAATGGAATAGAAAGCGATACTGATTTTCAAACATTAATGGGAATTACTGGATCAGGTAAATCTGCAACAATTGCCTGGCTCATAGAAGAAATTCAAAAGCCTACTTTGGTCCTTGCTCCAAATAAAGCTCTTGCCGCACAATTAGCCAACGAGTTTAAACAATTTTTTCCAAAAAACAGAGTTGAATATTTTGTTTCTTATTATGACTACTACCAGCCAGAGGCATATGTTCCAAGAACAGATACCTTTATAGAAAAAGATGCAAATATAAATGAAGAAATTGATAGATTAAGACACGCTGCAACAAGTGCATTACTTTTAAGAAATGATGTGATAGTAGTTTCATCTGTATCTTGTATATACGGGCTTGGTTCTCCGAAAGAATATAAAAATAAAATTATTCCAATTATCCAGGGTAATGAATTTGATTTAGATGATTTGATAAGTCAGTTAATTAAACAACAATATATAAGAAATGATTTAGTTGTTTCTCGAGGTACGTTTAGATTAAAAGGAGATACCTTAGATATATTTCCTGTGTATGAAGAAACAATTTTTAGAATTGAATTTTTTGGTGATGAGATTGAAAAAATATCTAGGATCGATCCGGTTACAGGTGAAATATTAGAAAAATTAACTGAATTAGCAATATTTCCTGCATCACATTATGTAACTTCTGACAAAGAAAGAAACAATGCATTAAAAGAAATCGAAAATGATTTAACAAAGCAAATATCAAAATTTGAAAAAGAGAATAAATTACTTGAAGCACAACGAATAAAACAAAGAACAATGTTTGATTTGGAAATGTTAAGTGAACTAGGTGTTTGTTCGGGAATAGAGAATTATTCAAGATATTTTGACGGTCGAAAGCCTGGTGAAGCACCGTACACATTAATTGACTTTTTCCCACAAGATTTTCTAATGGTCGTAGATGAAAGTCATATTGCCATACCCCAAATAAGGGGTCAATATGAAGGTGATAAGTCAAGGAAGTCTACCCTTGTAGATTATGGGTTTAGATTGCCAGCTGCTCTTGATAATCGTCCATTGAAATTTGATGAATGGAAAAATAAAGTTAATAAAACCATTCTTGTATCTGCAACACCTGGTAAGTGGGAAAATGAAAATTCTGAAATTTTTGTCGAACAAGTTATTAGACCTACTGGTTTATTGGATCCTAATATAGACGTAAGACCTACTAAAAATCAAATTCAAGATTTATTGAGTGAAATAAAATCAGTTATTGATAACGGCAATAGAGTTCTTGTTACAACCCTAACAAAAAAGATGAGTGAAGCTTTGAGTGATTATTTTTTGAAAATGGGAATTAAAACTCGTTATCTTCATTCAGATATTGATACCTTAGAAAGAATTGAAATATTAAGAGATTTAAGAAAAGGGGAATTTGATGTTTTGGTAGGTATTAATTTATTAAGAGAAGGCCTTGACTTACCAGAAGTACAATTAGTTGCAATTATGGATGCTGATAAAGAAGGTTTTTTAAGATCAGAAACAAGTTTAATTCAAACAATTGGTAGAGCTGCTAGAAATAAAGACGGTTATGTGATCATGTATGCTGACAAAATTACGGATTCAATTACCAAAGCAGTTGGAGAAACAAATAGAAGAAGAGAAATTCAAGATAAGCATAATAAAAAATATAAAATTAATCCAGAGACTGTAAAGAAGGAAATAACAGATATTCTTGAAATTGTCGAAAGAAATAGACCTTCAAAAGATGATATTTTGTTTAGATCAAATTTGAATTTAAAAAATGCCTCAAAAGATGATTTGTATAAAATATCTAAAGATATAGAAAAAGAGATGAAAGTAGCAGCTGATTTATTAGAGTTTGAAGTAGCTGCTAGATTAAGAGACGAGCTTAAAGAAATAAAAAAAGAAATTATGGAACTGCCTAGCTAATGGTAAATGATTATTTAAAGGTCAAAGGCGCTAAAGAGCATAACTTAAAAGACGTAAGTATTGATATACCAAAAAACCAATTAGTTGTAATTACAGGCCTTTCTGGTTCTGGTAAATCTTCCCTTGCTTTTGATACTATTTATGCTGAAGGTCAAAGAAGATATGTAGAAAGCTTGTCAGCTTATGCACGTCAATTTCTTGGACAAATGGAGAAACCTAATGTTGAACAAATTGAAGGTCTTTCACCTGCAATAGCTATTGATCAAAAAACCTCATCAAGAAGTCCACGTTCCACAGTAGGTACCGTTACAGAAATACATGATTATTTACGCCTTCTTTGGGCAAGAATCGGTATAAGTTATTGCCCCAACTGTGGTTCTAAAATAGAAAAACAATCTACTGATTTTATAGTTAATCAAATATTAGAAATTGGTGAGGATATATATGTTGAAATTCTTGCACCTATTGTTAAATCAAGAAAAGGTGAGTTCGAAACGTTATTTAAGGACTTATTAAAACAAGGTTTTAGTAGGGCTTATATTGATGGAGAATTAGTCCGATTAGATGAGGCAAAACGCCTAGATAGATATTTTAATCACAATATATCTGTTGTTGTTGATAGAGTAAAAATCAAAAAAACCGGTGGAAGGAGACTCCCACAATCTGTAGAGGCAGCTATTAATTTAACAAGTGGTTTAGTAGATATTAAAATTGATGAAGACATAAAGTCTTTTAGTCAAAACCTTGGTTGTAAACAATGCGGTACTTCTTACGGGAAACTAGAACCAAGAGATTTTTCATTTAATTCACCATTTGGTGCATGTGAAAGGTGTAATGGAATTGGTATCAACTATGAAATTGATGAAAATTTATTGATAAAAGATGAAATACAATCTATTGATGAAAATGTCTTCCCTGAAATGTCTAAAAGAAAATATTTTCGTGCACAGATTTATGGTGTTTGTGAGTATTTTGATATACCAAGAAATATTCCATACAAAGATTTATCAGATAATGATAAATATATTTTACTTTTCGGTTCTGATGGAATTGAAACACCAATTAGATATACAAATAGATTTGGAAATTCTAGAACATGGGAAAGAGCATTCCCAGGAGTTATACCGTTATTTAAGAAAATTTATGAAGAAACAGAATCTGATCATCGAAGAGAATATTATATGCAATTTATGAGAGAGTTGCCATGTAGTGATTGTGATGGTGAAAGATTAAATCCTAGATCCAGGAATGTAAAAGTAAAATCACTTACACTTGGAGATTTCAATAAATTATCAATTAACAAAGCAAGTAAAGTTATTCAAAATTTAAAACTGAGTGGAAATGAAAAAGAAATCGCAGAAACAATTTTAAGAGAAATTAACGAAAGATTACTTTTTTTAAATGAAGTTGGACTTACTTACTTACAGTTAAACAGAGGAGCAGCAACTTTATCTGGTGGTGAAGCACAAAGAATAAGATTAGCTACGCAAATAGGCTCAGGATTAACAGGTGTACTTTACGTTTTAGACGAACCTTCAATAGGACTACATCAATCCGATAACAAAAAATTAATAGAAACATTATTAAGATTAAAAAATTTAGGAAATACAGTACTTGTTGTCGAACATGATGAAGAGACTATGAGAAGTTCAGATTTCATAATTGATATTGGCTGGGGTGCTGGTGAAGAAGGTGGAAATATAGTAGCTGCTGGTGATTTTGAAGCAATTTCCAAAAATAAAAAATCGATTACTGGACAATATCTATCAGGAAAACAAAAAGTTCCATATCCAAAAGTCAGAAGAAAGGGAAATAATGAAAAAATTGTTGTTAGAGGAGCACAAGAAAACAATTTAAAAAATCTTACAGCTGAATTTCCCCTGGGAAAATTTATATCTGTTACTGGCGTATCTGGAAGCGGAAAATCTACTCTTGTATCTGAAATATTATCAAAAGCTATACAAAATGAGTTTTCCCGGAAAAATTGGAGCCCTCCAGGTATTCATAAAAGTGTGAGTGGTTTAAATTATATTGATAAACTCATTGAGATTGATCAATCACCAATAGGTAGAACACCAAGATCAAACCCTGCAACTTATTCTGGTGTTTTCGATATGATACGCTCTCTTTATTCTCAAACAGAAGAAGCTAAAATTCGAGGTTACAAACCTGGAAGATTTTCTTTCAATGTACCTGGTGGAAGATGTGAAGTATGTAGGGGTGACGGAACAATAAAAGTAGAAATGTATTTTTTGCCTGATGTATATGTCATGTGTGAAGACTGTAAGGGTTCAAGATATAACAATGAGACATTGAATATACGTTGGAAAGGTAATTCAATTTCAGATATATTAAATTCTACAGTTGAAAATTCTTTAAAAATATTTGAAAATCAACCTCAAATTTCAAGGATAATAAAAACATTAGATGATGTCGGTTTATCTTATATAACACTCGGCCAATCAGCTACAACTCTTTCAGGAGGAGAAGCTCAAAGGGTTAAACTTGCAAAAGAGTTAAGTAAAAGATCAACAGGTAGAACTATGTATATTTTAGATGAACCCACAACAGGTTTACATTTTGCTGATGTTCAAAAACTTTTAGAAGTACTTCATATGCTTGTAGATAAAGGAAATACAGTATTAGTAATAGAACACAATCTTGACGTTATTAAAAATTCAGATTGGGTTATCGATCTAGGTCCAGAAGGGGGAGAGAATGGAGGAAAGATTATTTCTCAAGGAACTCCGGAAAGTTTAGCGTCTGATAAATCTTCTTTGACTGGCTACCATCTGAAATCAGTTCTGTAATGGAAAAATTAGAAATAAAGGAAATTCCAACTAGTCCTGGTATTTACATTTTTAAAGATGAATATAAAGAACCTTTATATGTTGGTAAAGCTAAAAATTTAAGAAAGCGTGTGCCTTCATATTTTAGAGAAAACTCTTCATGGAAAGTTAAAAGACTTGTTGCAGAGGCAGAAAATCTAAGTTTTGTTGTTTCTAAAAATGAAGCTGATGCACTTTTAGCTGAGTATTCATTTATTCAAGAGTATAAACCTAAATATAATGTTCAATTTAAAGATGACAAGTCTTACCCATACGTCACTTTATCTAATGAGGAATGGCCTAGAGCTTATATTTCAAGAAGAATTAGTCAAAAAAATAAGAACTTTGGACCTTTTCCATTTATAGGGTCGGCTCGAAGGTCACTTGATCATTTAATCAATATATTTCCAGTTAGGACTTGTTCAAAAAATGTTTTCGAGAGACATCAAAAACTAGAAAAAGCTTGCTTATTATATGATATTGATAAATGTGCCGGGCCCTGCATTGGTGCTATCAATAAATCTGAATATATTGATTTAATCTCAAAATTAGAAAATTTCTATTCAGGAAAATCTGATCAATATATTGATGAGAAAATCAATGAAATGATGACTTTTTCAAAAAATCAAGAATATGAAAAGGCTCAACAAGCAAAAAGTATCATTACACATCTTGAAAATGCAAGAACAACACAAACATTAATGGTCGCAGATAAAAAATCTGTAGATGTTGTTGGAATTGATATCAGCAATTTTGATGTAGTAATTTCTTGTCTTCTCATTAGAAATGGCAGAATAATTGGTGAAGTTAAAAAAACCCTTGAACCAATTGATACTGAACAATATGAAGAATATCTTCCACAAATAATTCTTTCTATTTTTTCTGAAAATCAACCATCAGATGAAATATTAGTAAGTCATAATTTTCCATATGTTGAAACAGTACAAAAAAGTTTATCCAAAAAGTGGGATAAAGATATCGTTTTAAAAACACCGGTAAAGGGATGGAAAAAGGATTTATTAGAAACGGCTATTTTAGATGCTAAAGAAATAAGAAGAGTCGTTAACTTTAGACGAAGAACAGATTTAGAATTCCGATCACAATCATTGGAACAACTAAAAAATAATCTAGATCTTAAAAATATTCCTTATCGCATAGAGGCTTTCGATATTTCAAATCTTGGAGCTGAGTACAGAGCTGGTTCAATGGTTGTTATGGATGATGGTATTTGTAAACCATCCATGTATAGAAAATTTCACATAAAATCTTTTACCGGTCAAGATGACTTTAGGTCTATGGAAGAAGTAATTTTTAGAAGACTTAAAAGATTTTCAAAAGTCGATGAAAAAGACAAAAGTTTTAAGAGAAAACCTGATTTAATTTTAATTGATGGTGGTAAGGGTCAATTATCTTCTGCAAAAAGTGTTATTGATCATTTTGAATTAGATATTGAGGTTATAGGATTGGCAAAAAAACATGAAGAAATTTTTAAACCAAATCGTAAAGACCCATTTATTCTTGATAAAAGTTCTGAAGCGATGTTTTTACTTCAAAATATTAGGGATGAGGCTCATAGGTTCGCAATATCTGAAAATAGAAGGCTAAGAATAAAAAATTTTGATGATCAAACTTTGTTAAGCATTGAAGGAGTTGGTAATAAATCATCAGAAATATTATTAGAAAAATTTAAAGACGTTACAAGACTTTCTAAAGCTACCTTTGAAGAACTTAATGAAGTTGTATCTGATAATATAGCTAAAAAAGTTTATTCATACTTTAATGGAGATTTTTAAGTTTTATATATCAATCAATAAGATAATTTGTCCATGTAAACACATCACAATTAGAATATCATTAGGTTAAATATGGTATCTAAACGCCCAGAAGTATTATTACTTGTAGGAATGTCAGGAGCTGGTCGCTCCGCAAGTTCTAATGTATTTGAAGATCTTGGATATTACGTAATTGAAAATTTACCTACAAATTTAATACAGTCTGTAGTTGAATCAAATGATGTTGCTGAATCCAACAAACAACTAGTTCTTACAGTTGACGGCAGAGAAAGTTCAGCACAAAGCGAATTAACAAAAAGTCTTGATCGGCTTAGTCAGTCTGGGGTTCTTACCAGAGTTATATTTTTAGATGCTGACAATGACACCCTCATAGAGAGATATGAAGAAAATAGAAGACCACACCCTATGGGTAAAGATTCTTTGGACCAATCGGTAAAAAATGAAAGAGAATTATTAAAGCCCATAAGAGAATTAGCAGATCTTGTTATAGATACATCAGATATGAATGTTCATGAACTAAGAAAAAGAATTATTGAAGGATTCCAAGGAACAGCAAGTAATCAAGATTTAAAAATTTCTGTTACTTCATTTGGATTTAAAAATGGATCACCAAGAGATGCAGATTTAGTCTTGGATGTTAGATTCCTGCCTAACCCTCACTGGAGAGATGAGCTTCGAGAATCAACTGGGCAAGCGCCAATGGTTAGAAATTATGTTCTTTCATTTGAAGATGCACAAATATTTCTTGAAAAAGCTAAAGACATGATTGACTTCCTTCTTCCTAGGTTTACCTCAGAAGGAAAATCGTATGTCGGGATTGCAATAGGATGTACAGGTGGGAAACATAGAAGTGTTGTTATGACTGAAGAAATTGGAAAATGGTTAAAAACCGACGGTAAAGACGCTGTCATAATTCATAGAGATATGAAAGAAAATTAATTTATAAAATTATGGTGATATTTTTCTAAATAAATTAACTAATGATTAAAGGATTTTAATTTGGTAAAAAGTGATTTGACCGATGATAAATATCTTGGAGATGTTCTAGTTAGATCAGATTTAAATGTTCCAATGATAAATAATGAAATTACCGATGACTTCAGAATATCTAAATCACTTGAAATCATTGATAAGATTTACGACATTTCCCGTACAATTACGTTTGTAAGCCATTTGGGTAGACCAAATAATAATTTAGAGTACTCTCTTAAACCAATAGCTGAAAGAATTTCAGACAAGCTTAAAAATAAAAAAGTTCAATTTCTAAATAGTATTCAAGGTGATGATATAAATAATTCTATACAAAAACTTACTTCAAAGATTTTTGTATTAGAAAACTTAAGACATGACATTGGTGAAAAAAACAATGATATTGAATTTTCAAAATCAGTTACGAAACCATTTGAAACTTATATTTTTGACGCATTTGGAGCGTCACATCGAGAACATGCTTCTGTTGTAAGTTTTGGTAAATTTCTTAAATCATACCAAGGACCATTAATGACTAAAGAAGTTTTAGAACTAGATAAATTATTACACAATGATCAATTAGGTTATTCGGTTCTATTAGGTGGAGCTAAAATATCAGATAAATTAAAGTTAATCGATAACCTTTTACCAAAAGTTGAATATTTAATGATTGGAGGTGGAATGTGTTTTACCTTTCTTAAAGCAATGAATTTTGAAATCGGAAAATCTTTAGTCGAAGAATCATTTATTTCAAAAGCAAAAGAGTTAATTGATTCAAAATATGGAAAAAAAATTATATTACCAACTGATTTTGGAGTTACTGAATCGATTGAAAGCAATATAAGATACGAAATTAAAAGTGATAAATTTTCTGATAAGCATATAGGTATTGATATTGGACCTGAAACTATTTCTCAGTTTTCAAAGATTATATCTACATCTAAAAATCTATTTTGGAACGGACCAATGGGTATTTTTGAAATAGATGAATTTAGCCATGGGACAAAAGCAATTACTCAAACAATATCTAAAGCTGATGGTTATACCTCTGTAGGTGGGGGAGATTCTGTAAGTGCTATAAACAAATTTTCAGATTTAAATAAATTTAATCATGTTTCAACTGGTGGAGGTGCTTCTTTAGAGTATTTAGAAGGTAATAATTTACCTGGAGTAAACATTTATAAACCACTTATAATTTGATAATGAAAAAAATTATAATTGGAAACTGGAAACTTAATTTAGATCATTTAGAAGCAATCCAGCTTTTTCAAAAATTAAATTACTCACTTGATAGTGATATAGATAAAAAAATATCTATTGTTGTAGCCCCATCTCATACATCCTTAAGGTCTATTCAGACGATTATAGATGCAGACAAATTAAATATATTTTTATCGTCTCAAGACGTATCTATGTTTAATGATGGACCATTTACAGGCGAAGTTTCTGCTCACCAATTAAATAAATTAAATATTTCTTTTTGCATTGTTGGTCATTCAGAAAGAAGACAACACTTCAAAGAGACTGACGAAATTATAAATTCAAAAATTAACAATTTGATTAATAAAGAAATTACTCCAATTGTTTGTTTTGGTGAAAATATTGATCAAAGAAATGATGGAAGTTTTATGGACTTTTTGATTAATCAAATTGAAAATTCAACTAAAGGATTAAGAAAAGATAAAGTTGATGAAATAATATTTGCTTATGAGCCTATATGGGCAATTGGTACAGGTGAGACACCTTCTTTGCAAGATATTATACATGTAATGTCAGAAGTAAAAGAGTTTATATCTAAAAAATCATTTTTTAATGAAGATAGTACAAAATTTATTTACGGTGGCAGTGTTTCTCCTGACAATTCTGACGAAATTTTAAATTCAAATATAATCGACGGTGCTCTTGTCGGTGGTGCATCTTTAGATATTGAGAAATTTGTAAAAATAATTGAGTCTGTTGATTTATGAATCTCATTTTCGTAAGGCATGGTCAGAGTATTTGGAATCTTGAAAATAGATTTACTGGATGGGTCGATGTGGGATTATCTGATAGAGGTATTAAAGAGGCAATAAATGCTGGCAATACGTTACTAAAAGAAGAATTTATTCCTGATATTTGCTTTACATCATTTTTAAAAAGATCAAAAGATACTGCAAAAATTCTTTTAGATCAATATGACGATAAAATAAATCAAAATATAGATGTTCTAAATGATTGGACATTAAATGAACGCCATTATGGATCTTTACAAGGTTTGGATAAATTAGAAACAGCAGAAAAATATGGAGATGACCAAGTTCTTCTATGGAGAAGAAGTTATGATACTCCACCCCCTTTAACATCTCAAAATTCTGAGTTTGATCCAAATATTGATAAGTTATATGAGAATATCAAAGAAGATCTTCCATTGGGAGAATCTTTAAAAGATGTAGTATCAAGAGTTAAAAAATCGCTTTCAATGATATTAAACCTAACATTAAATAAAAAAGTTTTAGTTGTAGCACACGGGAACAGCATAAGAGCAATGCTAAAAATTATTGAGGATATTAGTGATGAAAATATTATTGGGATTAATATACCAACTGGAATACCATTAGCTTTTAATTATCAAGGTGATAAACTATCTAAAATTGGATATCTTGGAGACCAAGAACAAATTATAAAATTACAAAAAGAAGTTGAGCAACAATCTAGAATAAAAAAAGGTTAATTTATGAGTACAATTACAGCAGTTTTGATTTCAGTACATGTCGTTGTTTCTATAGCATTAATCGCCTTGGTCTTGTTAAATAGTGGAAAAGGTGGAGGTCTCTCTGATATGTTGGGAGGTCCAGGGGCATCAGGAAATATTGGACAAACTTTAGCTGAAAGAAACTTAAGTAGAATAACTGCTTTTGTAGCTTTTCTTTTTTCTTTGACAACATTATCTTTATTTTGGTTTTTAGACTGATTTTAGCGCGGGTGGCGGAACTGGTAGACGCGCAGGATTAAGGATCCTGTGGGGTAAAACCCGTGGAGGTTCGAGTCCTCTTCCGCGCACAAAATTATGAATAAAACGGAAACTATAGCAATAATTAATGATCCAGAAGTAACCTTAGGTCATCTTGAAAACAGAAATATAATTACCTTAAATGCCTGGGAAATAAACTGGAAAGATCTTGATCCACACTCAAATTATATTCTCTTAGGTGGACATATGGGCGCCTATCAATCGAGTGAATACTCGTATTTAAAGAGTGAAAAAAAATGGATTGTTGAAGGAGTTAATTCAAACAATAAAATATTAGGGATATGTTTGGGTTCACAATTAATTGCTGACGCATTAGATGGAGAAGCTTACCTGGCAGAAAATCTTGAATTTGGTTTTAAAAAACTAAAATTTCTATCTTCGTCAAATATTTTTAATGATTATGAAAATATAGAAATATTTACATGGCATAGGGATACTTTCAGGTTACCTTCAAAAGCTAATTTGATAGCTGAAACATCATTTCCACAAATTTTTTCAATAAAAAAAACAATAGGAATCCAATTTCATCCAGAAATTACAGAAGATCTATTTTTGAAATGGTATGAAGGAGAAAAGACAAAAAAAGAGTTAGATGGATTTAATATTGAAAAAGAATTTAAAAAAATCAAAAAAAATGAATCTTTGATTTCAAAATCAGTTAATAAATTATATGATAAATGGATATCTATTTAAAAGGCTCTTCTAAAATTCTTTGCACATAATTATTGAGTACATCGTACCTTTCATCAATTGTATTGAGTGAAAGTATTTGATTGCGCATTTCTAAAGACATAGGCATTTTTGTACACAAATTCCAAAGACTGTAAATTCTATTTTCTATGTCAATTTCAAAATTTGGGATTTGCATATCTATTCCTTGCTCTATAAGAGTACTTATTGCCTTTTTGATATCTGATTGAAGATCTAATAGTTCTTCTTCAGATGGAGGTAAACCTATACTTATTATTTCGTCTGAATAGCATGTAGGATATTCCTTTGTGAGATCTAATTCAGTAATTTTATATATGTCAATACATTCAATGATTACAAGTTGTTCAGCATTTGATATATCTTGATGTTCAATGATTTTAACTTCTGAAACAATCTGCCCAACTGTTTCTAAATCTTGACCAACACAAAATGTATTTCCATTATTTATACAATCTGCAATTAAAAGCAAGTATCTTGGCTCGAATACTCTTAATGCAGATATTTCTGTAGGAAAATAATTAATACCTGCACCAAAAAATGGGAATTCAACTATCATAATTTCTGTTATTTAGGATAAGGGAAATATAAAAATAATGAGAATTGAAGACGATATTAAATTAACTTTTGATGATGTACTTATTCGTCCAAAAAGAAGCACATTAGTTTCAAGATCTGAAGTTGTCTTAGAGAGAGATTTTAAATTTAAGCATACTAATGCAACATGGACTGGTGTACCTATTTTTTCTGCAAATATGGATACTACTGGAACATTTGAAACAGCTTTTGCATTACAAAAGCACAAAATGCTGACGGCAATTCACAAATTTTACAGCATCGAAGAGTGGAGGAAGAATATAGATAATTTAGATCCTGAATTTATTTCAGTAACCGTTGGTCAATCTAAAGAAGATTTACAGCTTGGTAAGCAAATTTTTGAATTAAACAGTGAAATCAAATATTTATGTATTGATGTTGCGAATGGTTACAGGGAAGATTTTGTAAATTCAGTAAAGAACTATAGAACTGTTTTTCCAGAAAAAATAATTATTGCAGGGAATGTTGCTACTCGAGAAATGACAGAAGCGTTAATTTTAGCTGGTGCTGATATCGTAAAGATAGGAATTGGACCTGGCTCGGTATGTACCACAAGAAGTGTGGCAGGTGTTGGATATCCTCAGCTGTCTTCCATATCTGAATGTTCAGATGCTGCACACGGATTAGGAGGACATGTTATGGCTGACGGGGGTTGTAAATATCCTGGTGATGTATCGAAGGCTTTTGGTGCTGGTGCAGATTATGTAATGTTAGGCGGAATGTTTGCTGGACATAAAGAATCCGGAGGAGAACTAGTAACAGGTAATGATGGCGAACAGTATAAAGATTTTTACGGTATGTCATCTACGAAAGCACAACAAACTTATTATGGAGATCTTGCAGAACATCGGGCAGCAGAAGGAAAAAAAGTAAGGCTTAAGTACAAAGGTGAGTTGGATGGGACAGTACAAGGAATCTTAGGCGGTATGAGATCAGCTTGTTCTTATGTTGGTGCTAAGAAACTCAAAGACCTGCCAAAAAGTACTACTTTTATACGCGTTACTCAAACTACCAATGAGATATACACAGGGAGTGAAAATAATTGAATGTAGTTGTTTACTCAAAATCTAATTGTGTTTGGTGTGATAGGGCAAAAAATTTACTTAACTCAGTTGATCTTTCATTTAATGAGATTGATTTATCAGATGATATTAAAAGGAATGAATTTTATAAAAAAATTGGTGAAGGCGTAAAGACAGTTCCACAAATTTTTATAGATGATATTAGAGTTGGAGGTTTTCCTGAACTCGTGACATGGTTTGAAGAAAATGGCTTCTAGCGATTCATCAAAAACTGTATTTTTAGCTTTCTCAGTAAATTTTTTCATTGCTGGTATTAAAACAGTAATAGCTGTTATTACATCTTCATCAGCTATGTTTTCTGAAGCTGTTCATTCATATGTAGATTCTGGAAATCAATTTATTCTATGGTTTGGTATTAAACAATCTAAAAAACCAAATAAATTGTTATACCCACTTGGAAGGGGAAAAGAAGAATATTTCTGGACATTAGTTGTAGCAGTTCTTATTTTTACTATTGGTGGTCTTATTTCCCTAGAGCATGGCATTGAGGCGCTATCACACCCAAAAGAATTAAAAAATCTTTTTATTTCAATTGCTGTTTTGTCTGTATCTATCGTTTTAGAACTTTACGTTTTATATAAAGCTGTGAAAGAGCTTAGAAGTAAAGCAGTCAATAAAGATTTATCTGTTTTCAAGCTTCTTAAAGAATCTACGGACGGGCCATTGATAGCAATAGTTGTCGAAGATTTTGCAGCAACATTAGGACTGGGTATTGCTCTTATTGGAACAATACTGGCAAATATAACCTCTAATCCTGTATTTGATGCAGTCAGCTCAATAATGATCGGTGTACTTCTTATGGTTTCAGGTGTATTTCTTGGCTATGAAATGAAGCATCTTATTACTGGCGAAAGTATCAGTATTAAAAAACAAGATATGATTTATAACATTATTAGTGGTAACGAAAAGGTTAAAGAAATCGAATCTTTAAAAATAATATCTATTGGTGCAAATAAATACTTAGCACTTTGTAAGTTAGACTACATTGACACATCTTTGGATAGTGAAATTATTGAGATTAATTTAGAATTAAAAAACATAATATGCTCCAAGTTTGATGAAATAACTGAAATTTACTTTAATCCTGCCTGATTTAGAATTAACTAATGGAATTGAATAAAAAACATTTAACTCAAGATGAATTTGAAATTACTCAAAATTGTGGGACTGAGCCACCATTTTCTGGAAAGCTTTTATATGAAAAAAGAGAGGGTATCTACAATTGTGTAGTTTGTGATTTTGCTTTATTTGAATCCAACAAAAAATATGAATCTGGAACAGGGTGGCCAAGTTTTTATGATGCTCTTGATGACACTATCATCACCAAAGAAGATAGTTCCTATGGTATGAAAAGAATCGAAATTAACTGTAAAAATTGTGACTCTCATCTAGGACACATATTTCCTGATGGTCCAAAGCCAACTGGACTGCGCTACTGTGTAAATTCTTTAAGTCTTGCTTTTAGTGAAGATGAATAAAGCATATATTGACGAAGAATGCATAATGTGTGCTTCTTATGGGGAGTTTCTTTCTAATAGATCCTCAAATATCTCAATAAAGAAACAATCTGAATTAAGCATTGAAGATATTGAAAGAGATGAAATAGTTTATTTTAGAAATAATAAAAAATTTTATGGAGCTGAAGCATTCATTCAGTCAACGAGTGATTTAGGAGGTATCTATAAAATTGTTGTATTGTTGAAAATTTTTCCTAAATATTTTAGAGATGTTGCTTATAAATTTGTAGCTTCAAATAGACATAGAATATTTAAAAAAAATTGAATTTACCGAAATTTTTAGATAATAAAATTTTTCGAAGTTTTATTATATTTTCAATATTTAGAGCAATTTATGGATTTTTTATAGTTATTTTTGCATATTATTTTTCAAAAGCATATGAACTAAATTTTTTTCAAACAAGTTTGATTTTTGTAATTTCTGTTTTTATTTCAAGAATCGGTTATAAATTTTTTAAAAACAAACTTAATCTCTAAAATTTCCGTAATTAAGGTGAATATTAAAATCTTTTGCTTTTAAATGAGCAATAACATCTTGTAATTCATCTCTTTTTTTCCCAGATACCCTTACTGATCCATCTTGAATACTACTTTGGATTTTTTTGAAATTGTTTTTCAATTCCTTAACGATTTCTTTTGCTATCTCTTTATTTATCCCAGATTCTAAATAATAATTCCTTTTTGATTCAGATGGAGTTTTTTCGTCTTCAAAATTAGTTAAAAATTTAATTGATACATTTCTTTTGGCAAATTTTTCTTTAAGAACCTGATCGGCTGCATTCATTCTTTCTTCTGTGCTACTTTTTATTAGTATGTTATTCTCATTTAATATCGCTGTCGTGTTTGTTCCTCTAAAATCGTATCTATTTACAAGCTCTCTGTTCATTTGATCTATGGCATTTGTTATTTCTTGTTTATCAAATGTAGATGTAATGTCAAAACTTGGCATAATTTAATTTTAATTATTTCTTATAATTTTGTCGTAAAAACTCATAACTAACAATTGATACAGAATTTGCTAAATTTATACTTCTTGAGCTCTCATTCATTGGAATTGATAAAGTATCGTGATTTAGGCTAAGTACGTCTTCTGGCAAACCCACTGATTCCGGACCAAAAATAAAATATTCATAATCGTTTAAGTCAGCATCCCATATATTTTTAGAGCCCTTTGTTGAAAGAAAGGCTATTTTTTTATTTTTATTCTCTTCGTAGAAACTATTCCAATTTTCAAAAACACTTACTGACGCTAAGTCATGATAATCTAAACCGGCTCGTCTTATTTTGTTTTCCTGAAAGTTAAACCCAAACGGTTTAATTAGATTTAGAGCTATTCCAGTGTTTGCCGATAATCTTATACATGATCCAACATTTCCAGCAATTTCAGGTTTATACAAAACAATTTCCACATAAATATTATATTGCTATTCAACAGCCATAAGGGGGGTAAAATATTATTGTGATAAAAATTATTAAATTATTTTTACCAAGCTTTTCAAGTTTCAGAGATATCAAAGTAGAGATTGAAAATACATCAATTTCCAGAGAGAGATTTATTGACTTTCTTAAGGTAATAGGACTAATGATGATAATTTTTAATACATACTATTTGATAAGATTCAATAATTCTTTTGGTGAATATTTAATATTTAATTTATCTTTTGATGACTCCATAACAACAACATATACATGGTTCACAGTTGGAATGACTTTATTTTTCTTTTCTGTAGGATTTACAAATAAAATTGCATGGTACGCAAATGTCGGCAGAGACGGAAGTCAATGGAAGTTTTTAACAGATAGGGTAAATGCTTTATTAGGACCTGTAATTGTCTGGATTTCTGTTGTAACAATAATTCTAAATGTTTATACAAGAATAAATAATCTCCCTCTTTTTTTTACTAGTCAAGACGACGGTGTAGTGCCTTTGACAGAATTTATAATGTGGCCTTTGTGGCTCGTATCTATTTATCTTGTAGTTGTAATTTTTTCACCTGTTACATTATTTCTTCACAAGACAAATCCATATTTAACTTTGTCAATGTTTTTTATTGCAACTGTTGCTATAGATACATTTGATTTTTCTTTAGCATTCTCATATTTGAGATTAATAAACTACCTAATATTTTGGCTAGCAATACATCAACTTGGGTATTTTTTTGCTGATGGAAAAATATTTTCTTACAAATTATCATTTTTTTTGGGTTTAACACTTTTAACGTTTGGATATTTATTCTATAAATTAAATACATCAAATGACTTTATGTCACTTTCGAGCTACAGATTGATTGCAAACTCAAATGAAGATCCTCCAACTGTCTATTATTTAATTGCATCAATAGGTTTGTCATCTCTACTTTTACTATTAAGAAAACCTATTGAAAAATTACTTGAAAACAGGTTTATATGGATATTATTTTCTTATATTCACGCTAATATTTTTACTTTATTTCTTTGGCATATGTTTGTTTTATTTTATATATATATACTCGGGCTAGATTATCTTCTATATTTTTCAATTCTTTTATTTTTTGCTTTAATTTTTGGTGATTATGAAAGATCAGTATTTAAGCTTTCATCTAACTTGATACAACGAGTAAATCCTTTACAACCATGGCCAAGTCCATTGAAAGCTAAGTTATCTTTCAGTAATTTTTCCCTTGCATGGATTTCGTCAATCTTGATTCTTATTGGGATATTTCAAGTTACTCTCGGTGGAATAGGTCTATCTGGATTTTTCACTTTAAGAAATTTATATTTTATTTCAGGCAACACGTTTGAAGCTCTCGTAAAAATAGGAACTGGATTATTATTATTAAATCTTACAATCAGAAGAGTTGATTTAAAAAATATAGTCTTAATTCTTTCGGCAGGATTACAAGTTGTTATCTTATTTTCAAGAAATATTCTATACAATGAAATTTCTCATTTTGAATTATATTTTTCTGTTAGTCTCATTGTATTCTTTCTTTATATTGCTTTTATAAATCGTAACTATAAAACTAAAACTTTGGTCTAAATAAAGTGAATAACTTCAAAGGTGAAACTCGACAGGGACTTTTAAATAGGACATTTCTTTATCTAATTTTAATAGGTATTTCATTTGTTATTTTGATGAGGGTAAGATCTTTGATTTTTGACTTATTTGTAGCTGTAGTTTTATCTGTTTTAGCCGAGCCAATAGTTTATAGACTATCGAGAAAGTTTAGTAGAAAACTTTCAGCAATTATTACAGTTACTGCAATTATTCTTATAATTGGTGGAATAATATTTTCGATAATACCGATAATGGTTCAAGAGTTATATTTGTTATCTTCAGAAATGCCAAACTATTTAGACAATCTGGTTAAATATTTTAACAGCGAAGGATTTGCTATATCTAGCCAATCCCTAAATTTGGAACAAGAGTTCAATAATTTATTTCGAGAGTATGGAAGTGCTGTGGGAAATACAGTTGTCTTTGCAGGAAGAAGTCTATTAAATGCTTTTTTTCACTTTTTTATTATATTTTTCTTTTCTTTTTACCTAATAGCTGAAGGCGATGGCTGGAGAATTAAGTTAAAAGAAGCCTTGCCTGATAGTATTTCAAATGCAATTGATCAAGTATGGACAATAGGTGTTTCAAAAGCTGGTGGCTGGATTGCTGCAAGAGTAATTCTTGGAATTCTTGCCAGTGTTGTATTTACAATTTGTTTTCTGATAATTGGCCTCCCTTCACCATTTGCATTAGGCATTTCAGCTGGACTATTATCGCAGTTAGTACCAGCTGTTGGTACATTTCTTGGTGGTATAGTTCCTGTTTTAGCATCTATATCTTTAGGCCCAACATATATTGCTTATACATTGATTGTATTGACATCTTATCAGTTTATTGAAAATTACTTTATAAGCCCTCGTATAACTCGAGTAACGATGGTTATACACCCAGCTGTTGCCGTTTTCGCTACATTATTTGGAGCATATACAGCTGGCGTCATAGGAGCAGTTCTAGCATTACCAATTGCAGCAACAATTCAAGGTATAATTGAAATACTTTTAAAGAATAAACAAAATGAATAATTTTATTAATTTATCAACAAACGCTATAAAAACTGCAGACTCACTTTTTCAACATGCTAAAGAAGAAACTTACGATGAAGTAGAGGATTCAATAAAATCATTAAAGAAAAATTTTAAAGCTGGTAATTATTTTGCAATCGCTACTTTTTTTATTATATTTGGACTTTCAAATATACTTACTCAAGTTTTTTCAGGTAATTTTTTTATTCAAGCAATGGTTTACTTCTCTTTATCTTTTTTATGTATATTGTCATTTAGTCTAATTATTTGGAGATTATTAAAATGAGCGAATTTAAAAATAATTATTCAAAATTAAAAAATAATATAAATAATGAAAATTCAAAAATAGTAAGCTTTTTAATTTATGGTATATTTCTTGGGAGACTTTATGAAAAAATCAGGAAATTTAAAAGAAAAATTCGTTCAAAAAAATGAATAAGTCACTTCAAAAATTTGTAGCAGTAGCGATTTCTGCTGGCGTTGTTTTATCTACAATTGCTTATTTCTTATTATTACTTTAAGAGATAGTGAAATTAGACAATACAGTAGTTGTTTTTAAAATAAACAACACGAAACATTTATCAGTAATACAAAGAGATCAGGTTTTTGTAACTCAAAATGGAACAATTGAACATAATGATATAGACTCGTTACCTTCTGTCGTTAAAACATCTCAAGATTACGAATATGATGTTTATATTCCCACATTTGATGAATTTGTATTACTAATGAAACGTGGTCCACAAATTATATATCCTAAAGATATTGGATCAATAATAATATCTGGAAATATTAGTAAATTTTCAAATATCCTGGAAGTTGGTACTGGTTCAGGAGCATTAACTCTTTATTTAAGTTTGATTTTAGAAACTAGTAGTAATCTTATAACTTTAGATGAAAGTAGTAAAAATCAAAGAAGAGCCAAGAAAACCATTGATAGATTTATATCGTCAAGCCACTCTGAAAAAAAATTTTCAAAAATAGAATATTTAAACTTAAAATTTTCAGATTTTATATTCGATGACTTTTGTCAAAAAGTAGATACTATTATTACAGATATTCCAGAACCTTGGGAATTTTTTGACAACAATTCTGTAAAGCAAAATTTACAATGGGTTTCTTATTTACCATCAATCACACAAGTACAAAAAATCGTAAACGAACTTTCAAAAAATAACTTTATAAATATTAATGTTACTGAAACTTTGAATCGAGAATGGATAGTTGATAAAAGAATAGTAAGGCCTAAAAATGAGATGGTTGGTCATACAGGTTTTGTAGTTAGTGGAAGATTTTTACTTAGCTAGGTTCGATCATTATGCATTCGCCTGGACATTCTTCTGCAGACTCAATAACTGCTTCTTCTTGACCTTTTGGTACAACTGCTAATCCTTGAGCACCACCTACATTTCCGTCTTCTTCAGAAAATACTTTATCTCCTTCTTTTACATAAAAAAGGCCATCATCTTTTCCAACGAAAACATCAGGACATATTTCTTCACATAGTCCATCACCTGTACACAAGTCTTGATCAATCCAAACTTTCATACATTTAATAATACATAATTTTGATTTATACAAATACATCAGATAAAAAAATAATTATTAAATTTAAATACAATATACCTAGGTATATATGAAAAATGTATTTAAAAGAGGTCTGCAATTATTAACATTATTTTCTTCAAATAATGACAATATGAGCACAGATTTTATTAAAGATAATATATTAGACTATCGAGAATTAGGTGATTCTGCTTTTAAACGCTCTTTTGAAAGAGATAAAGCCCTGTTAAAAGAAATGGGTTATTTGATTGAATTTGTAAATGATAAATGGAAACTTTCAGACGGTTATTCAATATTAGGAACAAGAATCATTGAAGAAATTAAAAAAAGTGAAAAAATTGATACTGATAGATTTATTAGTGTTTATCAATTGATCAAACAATACTTTAATTTAAATTATGAGTTTGAAAAACAAAATATAAATATTTCAAAAATTTTACAAGCAATTAATGAAAAAAGACGTATATCTTATAAGTACAACACATCCATCAGAAAAGTATATCCTTTAGGTCTTAGGCAATATGACGGTCAATGGTACCTGGGAGTTAATGAAAATTCTATATTTAAAACATTTAAATTAAACAACATAGAAGATTTAAAAATTGGCTCAATACCTGATTTGCATAATTTAGAAAATATTAAAATTAATTTTTCATGGGAAGAAAGCGTTACTCCCACATCACTAATTATTAAATTAAACGAAGATAGCTATATTGTTAATAAAAATAAATTTAATCATAAAGTCAAAAACAAAAATATAAATCAAGAAATTCTAACGATTGAGTTAGAAACATTCGACCTTCAAGGTTTAATACAATTTTTGCTTTTGACAGAAAGTGAGATAATAAAAATTTCAGATACTGAAAAAAATAAATTATTGGAATATATAAATGAATAATAAATTAAAACTTCAAGATTTTACTTTTTTAATAAATGTAATTAAAAATCAGAAAATTTGGAACATACCAGAACTTGTTAACAAGCTAAATACAGATGTTAACACTCTTATATATATGCTAAATATTATGTCTGAGGTATATTCTGTAAATGGTGAAAACTTTATTGATTTTGATATTGATTTAACTAAAAATATTGTCTCTTTTGATTATTCAGTTGAATTAAAAGACCTAGAAACAATCACTGATTTTGAACTGTTTAAGATTTATAATCTTATGATCAGTAAAGATAAAATAAATATTAATAATATAAAAAAAGCCGACCTCGATTTTCTTGTTAATACTTTAGAAATGTTTTTTGATGAAAAAGGAAGTATAAATAAAGATGATTATCTTTCAATCTTTTTAGACAATGAAATAAATATTGAATATATGAAAATAGGGAGATCAAAATTAGGTACCTACTCAATAAAACCTATATCTCTCTCTAATAATGCTGATGGAAATGTTCTAGAAGCTATTGATTTACTTGATAATAAGGTTAAAACTTTTCTAGTAAATAGGATTTTATCCGTAGACGATATCGATTTAAGTAAGTCCAAAGAGAAAGATAAATCTAAAAATATCGATGTTAAATTCAATATTTATTCTGAAAAATCTATAAGTAAATTAAATAAAGATAAACTCAAGGTGAACGATGATATTTATTCATATTTATTCAGAGATTATTACGTAGCAATGGAATATTTTTTCGAAAATTTTAAAGATGTAGAAATTGTCTCTCCTAAAAATTTAAAAGATGAAATTGATAAAAGGATTAACAAACTTAAAGTTATGGTGAGTAAATGAGCTTAATTGAACTCGTCCTAATAATATTTATTTCAGTTGGTATATTAGACAAAAAAAAATTAAAGAAATATTTAGACATATTTTCTGATTTTAATAAAGGACCAACTAGAAAAATAATTGGAGATAGTAGTTTAAATGAAAATTGGAAATGGATTGGCGAAGAAGAGTAATGCGCAAGTCATTTTTTGAACACCTTAAAGAATTAAATTTAAGAATTATTATTTCTTTTGCATTAATTTTTCTTTTTTCTATTTTTGTTTATCTTAGATATACATTTTTTATTGAGATATTAAATGAGCCACTTGTAGTTGCAGGATATGATCAATCAAACATATTTGCATTGACGATCTATGAAGGTTTTCAAGTAAAGATTACAAATGTTTTTTTAATATCACTTGTTTTACTTCTACCATTGACGATTCTTAATCTAAATTTCTTTTTTAAACCAGCCTTAATTGATTCAACATGGTTTTCCTTTATACTTTACAATTTGTTTTTTACAGTTTTTTATTATCTTGGTGTTTACACTGCTATTAATTTGAGCTCCTATGGAATTGAATTTTTACTCTCATTTAATGAAAATGAAGTTATTCTTAGATCCCAAAATTATTATCAATTTATAATACGATTGACATTTTTATTTGCAATTACGTTCCAACTTCCATTGATTACATTATTTTTACTAAATAAAAAAATATTAAATATTCAACTTTTAACAAACAACAGACCTGAACTTTTTATTTTTATATTAGTATTGTCAGCAATAGTAACTCCTACCGGTGACCCTTTGACCCTGTTTGCTTTTACTTTACCTTTATATTTACTAATGGAAATCATAATATTTATACATAAAAAAATTTCAAAGTGAGTTTTGAATTAGATCCTTTTCAACTCAAAGCTATTGAATCTTTATATAAAAACTTAAATGTACTTGTTACAGCACCTACTGGTGCAGGTAAAACAATAATTGCAGAAAGAGGAATAGAAGAATACTTAAATAAAGGAAATAGAATAATTTACACAACCCCAATAAAAGCTTTATCTAACCAAAAATATCATGACTTTTTAAATTCCGGAATCGATACAGGTCTTCTAACAGGAGACCGTAATGAAAATCCAGAAGCTGGCTTGATAATAGCGACAACTGAAATATTAAGAAACATGATATTTTCTAACGACGAAAGAATTAATGATATTGGCTTGGTAGTCCTTGATGAAGTTCATTATTTAGCCGACAAGGAACGGGGATCTACGTGGGAAGAAATTATTATTCATTTGCCTAAAGAGATTAAACTACTTTGTTTATCTGCGACGATTGGAAATGAAAAAGAATTTTTAAATTGGATAGTGTCTCAGAGGGGTCCTACAGACTTAGTTCAATCAAATATCCGTCCAGTTCCTCTTGAAATATCTTTGATAACAGCATTTAAAGATGATGAACGTATATCAGCCATTAAAAGTACAGAAGATAAGAGAAATAAACCAATATTTAAATTAGATAAAAAGTTTAAAAGATTTAGAAAACCATCTTTATCCGATCAAATTTCATACCTTATTAACAAAAAGGCAACACCATGTATTTTATTTTATTTTTCTCGTGAAAAAGTAGAAAATAAAGCAAGGTATGCAGCAAACTTAAATTTTAAAATTAATAAAAACCATCGGTTAAAGGAGGAATTTGAAAATATATTTGATGACATTACCCAAGAAGAGTATCAACTTTTGAATTTAGATGAACTTTATTGGATGTGGTCAAGGGGTGTTGCGTATCATCATGCTGGTTTGGCGCCTATTGTTAAAGAATTTGTTGAATATTTGTTTATTAACAAACACATAGATATTCTTTTTGCAACAGAAACCCTTTCTTTAGGAATCAACATGCCAGCAAAATCAATTATTATTGATTCATCATTTAAATTCGACGGGTTAAAAACAAGATTAATTTCAAAATCAGAATTTTTACAACTTACTGGCAGAGCTGGTAGAAGGGGAATTGACTCAAAAGGATATGCGTACATAAATTATGATGTAAGGGTTGATAACAGTTGGTATAACGACTTATTTGATCTGAAACCTAATAAATTGAAATCCTCTTATTCAAATTCATATGGATCAGTACTAAATTTAAATAATAAATACGGAGAAAAGCAAGGTTTAGAAATGATAAAAAAAAGTTTTTACTCTTATCAAAATAAAATAAATAATAAAGCATTAGAGACAAACTATATTGCAAAGTTGAAAGTTTTAGATGAATTGATGTACTTTACAGATCTAAAAAAGAATAAATTATTAACTGAAACACACAGAGACAATTTGATATTAGGAATTGAGTTACTGTTTGACAATAGTGAAATTGAATTTTGCCTTATGTTTCTTGCTTCTGGAATATCAACATCAAAATATGAAATATCAATTCATGATAAATACAATTCTTTATTTACTAAATTTTTAATTACACAAGAAAAAATAAATAAATTAGAGGCATTAAATGGCGTAAAAAATAAAATGAATTTAGATGTTACTTGGTTCAGCATCTTTTTAGAATTCTATAATTCTAATAATATTGAATACACATTAAGTAAATTTAATATAACACTGGGGGATTTTATAAAAGCTTGTAGGGAAGCATCAGAAATTTCACAAAAAGTTTATTCCATTTATCAAATCGAAAACTTTGATAAAATTTCAAAAAAATTTAAAAATAATATTATTCAAAAGACGATGTTATGAAGAAATATATTGTCATTCATAATAAAAATTCAAGAGGTAAAAAACTATTAAAAAGTGAAATTGAAAAATTATTTATTAGTCATAATTTAAGTGCAATTGTATATCAAACATCTGAATCATCAAAAGTTGGTGAAATAGTATTAACCCATAAAGAGGATAATGTTATTTACTGCGCAATTGGTGGAGATGGAACACTCAGTAATTTAATTGATCATTTATTAAAAAATAATATACATGAACCCGAAGTTGCCTGTCTTCCTTCAGGTAGCGGCTCTGATTTTATGAGAACATTCGCATTTCCAAAAAATATAAATGATGGTATTAAAAGGCTTAAAAAAGATCAAAATTACAAAATTGATGTAGCTTTTATAAGTTCAACGAATAAAAATAGATATTTTGTAAATGTTTTAAATTATGGCTTTTTAGCTGATACAGTTCATACAAGCGAAAACCTTCCGAGAATGTTTAAAAGATTTAGATACCCTTTTAGTTTTTGGTTAAAACTTCTACCTGCCAAAAGTAAGTTATTCGAAATTGAGAATGATAAATTTAATTTTAAAAACGTAGCTTTTAATGTATCAATATGTAATGGACAATTTTTTGGTGGTGGTTGGAACATTTCACCAAAATCAAGCTTACAGGATGGATTATTAAATATTCAAATTTTTAAAGTATCAAAACTTAAAGCTATGAAGTTATTTTTTCTTGCTAAAAAGGGACTTCATTTAACTGAACCAGATGTAATTTTAAAAAAATCAAATAATTTATCACTTTTAACACCAAACACAATTGAAGTAGATGGAGATTATTTTGATCAAGGCCCTGCTGATATTATTGTTAAAAAACAAGCTATATTATTAAAAATTTAGTATTATTCTTACAGAAATTTAAGGAGAAACATGGCTGAAAAGGATATTGAAGAAATAGAAGAGCCTACCATGGAAGATCTCGAAGAAGATTCAGATGAAAATGAGACCCCTGCTGAAGAAGAAGAAAAAGAAGAAGTAGAGACGGAATCGTTAGAAGCTCGAGTTGAAACTGAAAAAAAATCAGTCGATGATAATGATGAAGCTGAAGGATCATTTATGTCAGTAGATGCAGCTGAAAAAAGAAATGTAAAAAAATCTGATTTAAAATTGGATGAAACTGCAGAAGATATACAAGCAGATGAATTTACTTGTAGCGTATGTTTTCTAGTTTTAAAAAATACTCAGCTTGAAAAACCGAGAGCTAAGGTATGTTCGGATTGTGCATGAATTCAAATTTCAAGATTTTGGTTTAAACTTTCAAATATTAGAAAAAAGTAAATCTCCAACACAGCTCCAAAAAATTTTTGTTAACGAAATAAAGAACATTGATCCAGTATTGTTTAAATATTATCAAAATTTTATAAAAAGTTTTCATTCGATATATTTTGTTTTATCAATGGAAAATTCAAATAATAAAGAAGTTGGGTACGCAAGGATTGTAATCGATGAGTTTTATTGGAATCTATATGAAATTTTTATTGAAAATGATTTAAGAGAACTTGGATTAGGGACTTATCTTTTCGAATACATAAATAATTTATCACAATCAAAGAAAGCAGATATTAGAACTTATGCATTACCTAGTGATAGACAAGCAAAAAACTTCTATGAAAGCAATTCAATAACGGCAAAACTTTTAATTATGGAGAGAAAACGTGAGCACAATCGCTACAGACCTTGATGGAACTATTTATCTTAATAATCAAATTATTCCAGGAGTAGTAGATTCATTTTATGAACTTGATGAATTTAATTTAAAAGTTATATTTATTACTAATAATAGTTCGCAGACGCCTGAAGAAATCTCTTATAAGCTTGGGAATTTATTATCTAGAGAAATTGATATAAATAATATAGTTAGTCCATTAGTTGTATTAAAAAATTTTTTGAATGATCAAAGTACCAATATTTATATTCATGGATCTGATAATTTATTTAATTTCGTAAACAATATTAGTGATGTAACTACAGATATAGACGAATCTGAAATGGTATTAATAGGTAGAAAACCAAAATTTACTCAATTAGAAGTAAATAAAATAGTAGATGCATACAACAATGGATCAAAAATTTATGCTTTAAATAAGGATTTAACATATCCTATTAATGAATTGGAGTTTGAAGAGGGGAACGGTGCAATTGTTAAAGAGATAGAAAGGTTACTTCATATTGAGATCGATTCATTTGGTAAGCCTGATAATTTTTACTCTAATTTTCTTAAAAATAATTTTAAAAATATTGCCTACGTTATTGGTGATAGAGTTGACACTGACATACTTTTGGCAAAGGAACTTAATGCTAAGTCATATCTTGTAAGTTCTTCAATACAAAATTTTTTAGATGAAGAGATTGCAGACTTTAAATTTGATAAATTTTCAGATTGTATATCTTCTATAATTAAAAATTTTGAGAATTAAATACCCTACAATAAATCCTCCAATGTGTGCTTCCCAGGAAATATTTGTATTTTGTATTGCTATGAAGATTTGTGAAATAAACCAAAAAATCATAAAAAATTTAGCTTTTATTGTAGTTGGAAACAAGAACCCAAACGGCACAAGTACTAATAGTTGAGCATTTGGAAACAAATATAGATATGCACCCATTAATGCTGAAACTATTCCTGATGCACCTACTATAGGATTTATATCATAGGTATTTAACATTATGTGGGAGAACATACTTACGACACCAGTAAAAATTAAAAATATTATGAATTTTAATTTTCCTAGCTTATCTTCAATGTTATTTCCAAATATCCAGAAACTCCACAAATTACCAAGTATGTGGACAAAATTTGCATGAAACATGTTTGAAAAAAATAGGCTTAAATATATGTTCTTATTTTCAAACACAATATTCGAGCTTTTTAATGTACATTGATTGTTGTAATACTGGTCTAAAGATAAAGGTCGATTGTTAAAAACTTCACATGGTATTGCTGCAAATTCATAAAAAAAGTTAAATAGCTCACTGGGATCTTTTGGTTGTATTAGAACATAAACCAATATTGAAAGAATTATAAAAATTCTTGAAATTACTGGATTATTTTGTGGGGGATTTATATCTGATATTGGTATCACTTTGTACTCCTGACAAGATACGTATAATATATCCTAGTGAAGAATTTATTGATAATTTCATCAAAAAAGTATCTATCAAAAAAAATATCAAATGATATATTCAAAATTTTAGATAAAGGTAAATTTAATTACGAAACTCTACAAATAGAAACATTAGAAGATAAAAATTATAATAATAAAAAAATAGACCTGGTTATAAGTATAGGAGGAGATGGTACTGCATTAAAAGCAATGAGAGTTGCATGGAAATTAAATAAACCACTAATAAATATTGGCCCAGGAAGACTTGGCTATCTAGTTAGTTCTCCAGATAATTTACAACTCTTACTTAAAAAATGGCAAAGTAGAAATTATGAATCCGTTGAGAGGAAAGCAATTATTCAAAATAATGATCGACATTTACCTTCATTTAATGAAGTTGTTATTATTAAAAATTCTCCTACTAGGATTCTTGATTTAGAAATCGAAACTTATCAACAAAAGGTAAAATTAAGAGCTGATGGAATTATTCTTTCAACTTCACTTGGTTCAACAGCATATAATTATTCTGCCGGAGGTCCAATTATTCAAAATGATATCAATGTAATTTCAATTACACCAATATCACCCTTCTCAAAATTTCCAAGATCAATTGTCGTCAATAAAGATACACTTATTGATATTTCGATTATTAAAAATCAAAATTATGCAATTCAATTTGATGGTGTGACAGAAATACAACAAAATAATAGTGAAAATTCAAAATATTCATATAGCCTGTCTAATAAATCAGTAAAAATATTAGGAACAGATAATGATCCAAAGCTTGAATTATTTCTTAATCAAATTTTAAGATAGTACTTTCATTTAATTCTTGACCTGTTAAAGTTTCAATGTGACCAAATACATTTTTGTAACTGGTGGTGTAGTCTCTGGTCTTGGGAAAGGGATTACATCTGCATCTCTTGGAAACCTACTAAAATCTCGTGGACTATCTGTTATTAATCAAAAACTTGATCCCTATATAAACGTTGATCCAGACACGATGAATCCTTTTCAACATGGAGAAGTATTTGTAACCGAAGATGGAGCTACTACTGATTTGGATTTAGGTCATTATGAAAGATTCACAGGTGTGAACTTAAGAAAGGACTCTAACGTCACTACTGGAAGTATTTACAGAAAAGTTATTGAGAGTGAAAGAAAAGGTGACTATTTAGGTGCAACGGTTCAAGTAATTCCCCATATTACTGATGAAATAAAAAGAAGAGTCAAAGGTATTTCAAATGATATAGATGTACAAATTACAGAAATTGGAGGAACTGTTGGTGATATTGAAATACTTCCATTCTTAGAAGCCGCACGGCAAATTCGAAAAGAATTAGGAAGTGAAAATGTTATGTTTATTCATGTTACTCTTGTTCCTTTTATTGGACCAAGTACTGAGTTAAAGACTAAGCCAACTCAACATTCTGTAACCCTATTAAGAGCAGCCGGAATTTCTCCAGATTTAATAGTCTTACGATCTGACAGGGAATTAAATGAAGAAATTAAAAGCAAAGTTTCACAATTTTGCGACGTGCCATTATCAAAAGTTGTAAATGCTCCTGACTTGGATGACATTTATGAAGTTCCTTTGAGAATGTTCGATGAAGGATTAGATAGTGCAGTAGATGATCGTTTAAAACTTAATTCTAATTCTCCAGACTTATCCCAATGGAAAACAATGGTTAATTTAAAAGAGAATGCAAGTGACACTGTAAAAATCGCAATACTAGGTAAATATTTCGGATTGCCTGATAGCTATCTCTCAGTTGTTGAATCTTTAAAACATTCATGTTTGCAAAATAATGTTAAATTAGATCTTCACTGGATAGATGCAGACAATTTTGAGTTGTCATCACTTGATGAAATCGACGGAGTAATTGTTCCGGGAGGTTTTGGTTATAGAGGCATAGAAGGAAAAATATCAGCAATTCAATACATTCGAGAAAACAAGATTCCTTTTCTTGGAATATGTCTAGGATTGCAATGTGCTGTTATTGAATTTGCAAGAAATGTATGTGGGATATCCGATGCAAATTCTTCAGAATTCTCACAAAATATTAAAAATTACGTAATTGATTTATTGCCAAATCAAGATCTAGATAAAGATGACGTAGGAGCATCAATGAGGCTCGGAACTTATCCTTGTAAAATAAATCCAGATACAATTGCTTCAAATGTATATGGCGAAGAAGTTATTTATGAAAGACATCGTCATCGATATGAAGTAAACAACAAATATAGAGACATATTGATTGAAAATGGTTTAACCATTGGGGGAGTTTCACCAGATAATAATTTAGTTGAAATGATTGAAATACAAGATCATCCTTATTTTGTTGCATCACAATTCCATCCAGAATTTAAATCTAGACCCTGGGACCCAGCACCATTATTCTATGAGTTTATTTCTGCATCTTTAAAAACTAAATCGTCGGAATCTAATAATATTGTCACAGAAACAATCAAAAAAAAGTAGCTCTGCTTTAGTTTCAGATTTTTGTAACTATCTACAATTCAACAAGGGATTATCTGAAAACACCGTTAAAGCATATAGATCAGATGTTCTCGAGTTTTTTAAATTTCTTGGTAAAGATGAAATAAATAATATCACTTTAGAAAGTTTCATAACTTCACTTTCTAATAGAAATCAATCAGAAAACTCAAAAGTAAGAAAAATTTCATCTATCAACCAATATGTTCAGTGGTTTAATTCAAATAGTTTAGAAAAACAAATAATGATTGATAAGATATCATTGAAGACGGGTTCCTATCTTCCTGAAACTCTTTCGGTATCTGATATTACAAAAATGATTGAAACCTATGAAGTTACTAATTTTTTAAACGCAAGAAACAAAGCGATTATTGATTTTATGTATTCTACAGCATGTCGAGTATCGGAATTGACAGACGTAAAAATCTCTGATGTTGATTATGATGACAATTTTGTAAAACTGCAAGGTAAAGGTTCAAAACAAAGAATCGTTCCAATAGGCCGTGAGTTAAAAAAAAATTTATATTCATATTTAAAAATTAGAAAAGAACTTGTTACGAATGAGTCATTATTATTTTTATCTCGAAACAAAAAAAAACTTGATAGAACAGCTGTATTCAGAGTTATTAAAAAAACAGCTTTAAAAACGGGTATAAATGCTTCTATTCATCCTCATACTCTTAGGCACAGTGCAGCTACTCATATGTTAGAAGCTGGATGTGATTTAAGAACTCTTCAAGAATTTTTGGGACATACTTCTGTATCTACAACGAAGATTTATACTAAATTAACAAAAGAATTTTTAGTTGAAATTTTTAAGGAAAGTCACCCTAGAGCATGAAAACATATTTAAAAATTAAACGAGCAATAAGGTATATATTTTATAAACATATTTCTGTTGATGATCAACTAAAAGTGAAACAACAATTCAACAATGATGACTTAACAAGACTTTTTTGGCAATTATCGATGCAAGATAGGCATCACTCAATTGAAGTACTCGAAAGAACAATTAGCAAAACTATTGATGATGAAATACTTACTCTCAAAGAACTTGAGTCGCTTAACGATTTATATACGTTATGTTTGTTGCATGATATCGGTAAATCAGTTTCAAATTTCTCATGGATATTTAGAATTTTTTCTGAATTAAAGATAATCAAAAATAAAAAATCAAAAATGTATCTCAATCATGAAATAATTGGGCTTGAATATATGAAAAAACTTTCAATTGACGATTCAACCCTCAAATATTATCAGAAAGAACTAATAGACAATAAACATTTCGTGTTAGATAAGACTGATTTTTAATGCAACTAGAAGAATTAATATCTAAATTAAAAACATTATTAATAGACTTTTCTGATGACAATAATACAAAAAATAATACTAATTTAACAAATCTTTTTAATTCACTCAATTTAGATAATGTAAGAAAAGATATAGATAGCTTTTCCGAGATAGTTTTACTTGTTGCCTCTCTTTTTGAACTTAAAGCAAAAAGTCTTATTCCACAAAATGAAGATGTTGATTGGTTAGATGAAATTCAACTTATAAAAGATAAAGATTTAGCCTTTGCAAGACTTTTACAATTCAAGGCTTTTTCTGAGGTTGGTATTGCTTTGGCTTCAAAAGTAAGGGAAAATGAATCATCCATTAGTGCTTTCAAATATTATCAAACATTTGATTTATATAAAAAACCAGATATTGAAATTAAAATTGATATAGATATCTTTAATGATGTTGCTAATGAAGTATTTCATAGATATAAATCTGTAAAAGGATTTGATCATATAGAATATGACCTACCAGATATTGATCAAGCTATAAATGACTTATTGTCAAAAGTTGATAAAAAGCTTAATACTTCGTTTGAAGAGTTGGTGTCCGAAGTGGATTCTTCCGAAAAAGCTGTTGCAGTATTTTTGGCGTTATTAGAAGCTATAAGATGGGGATTTGTAAAAGCAGAACAATTAAATAATAATGAATTAATTAAAATTGAGAAAAACTATGAACAGTAAAAAGATTATTACAGCAACGCTATTGGTAAGCGACGGCCCAGTCGATAATTCTTATTTTTATGATTTATTAGATATTGAAGAAAAAAATTTAATAAATTTATTTGGTGAAATTAATAACGATCTTCAAAATCTAGAATTTGGCTTCTATTTACGATTTGATTCAATTAAATCTGACTTAGTTACTGTTAATGATATTCCTAAATTCCTTGATTCTATAAAGCCACCTTCTATTTTGAAGGGACTATCAACTCCAGCATTAGAAACACTTGCAATAATTGCTTACGAACAACCTGTAACCAAACTAAAAGTATCTGAGATAAGGGGAGTGGAATCAGAGTCATCAATAAAAACTCTTGAATCTAGAGGGTTAGTTTCAAAATCAGGAGAACTTGATGTGCCAGGTAATCCTATTTTGTATAAAACAACAGATATATTTTTGGAAAAAACAGGTTTTCAAAATATTGATGAACTTCCTACTATTGGTGAATATTTCTCTTCGCCTGCAGAAGAAGAATAATTGAGAATAAATAAATATTTAGCACTTCACTTAAGCACTTCTAGACGAAAAGCTGATGAATTAATCTTATTAAATAAAATAAAAATTAACGGAAAAATAGCTCAACTAGGAGAGGAAGTCCTTAATAATGATAAAGTTTCATATGATTCAAAAATAATTAAATCATCTATTAAATTTAAATATTTTAAATTCTACAAACCTAAAGGTTATGTTTGTTCAAATAAATCTCAGGGTAATTCAAAAATTATATATGACATTATTGAAGACCAGTCACTTAAATACAACGGAAGATTAGATAAAAATTCAGAAGGATTAATGCTACTTAGTAATGACGGTGATTGGCTAAACGATACAATTCATCCATCAAAGGGATTGACGAAAAAATATATTGTAAGTGTAAATGATCAAATATTTCTAGAAAAATTTAATAAAGAAGTATATGACAATGGAGAAGTTTTAAAAATATTTGATATTCGAGAATCTAACAAGTTAACGTATGAAGTATCTTTAAAAACAGGAAAGAATAAAGAGATAAGAAGAATATTTGATTCAAACAATATAAAAATCA
>JBJKUD010000024.1:0-47345 GCA_045563315.1 Candidatus Actinomarina sp.
CTTTCTTGTAAATAGTGGTGCCGAAGCAGTTGAGAATGCTATCAAGATTGCCAGATACGCAACTGGAAAAGAAAAGATAATCGCATTTAAAGGAGGATTTCATGGAAGAACATATCTAGCAATGGGGTTAACAGGTAAGGAGATGCCATATAAAGAAGGATTTGGACCATTTCCAAAATTCATAAGCCATGTTGATTATCCGTATCATTACAGAAATATATCTGATGAACAAGTAATTAAACAAGTTGAAAAAACCCTATCAAAAAAACTTAATCCAAAAGATGTTGCAGCTATAGTTATCGAAATTCAACTTGGAGAAGGTGGATATATCCCAGCAACTGAAAAATTTTTAAAAGAACTAAGAAAAATTACTAAAAAACATAATATTTTACTAATTTTTGATGAGGTACAAACGGGATTTGGTAGAACTGGAGAAATGTTTGGTGCTAATAAAATCAACGTAGAGCCAGATATGGTCACATTAGCAAAAGGTATTGGAGGAGGATTTCCATTGGCAGCAGTTGTAGGTAGAGCAGAAATTATGGATTCAGTCCATGATGCAGGAATAGGCAGTACCTTTGGGGCTTCGCCAATATCTTGTGCGGCTGCTTTAGGTGTGATTGATGTGTTTGACAAAGATAATCTACTTGAAAAAGTCAATAAACAAAAAGTCATTATGGAAAAATCATTAGAAAATATGAAAGAGAATTTTGAATTTATTGGAGATGTTAGAGGTTATGGGATTATGAAAGGTGTGGAAATTGTAGACAATAAAAATAATAAGAAACCTTCAAAAGAATTGGCTACAAAAATAATTAACAACTCAAAGAAAAATGGGTTACTTTTGGTAAGTTGTGGAAAAGAAGGGAATGTTATAAGGTTTATGGGACCATTAACAACTCCTCTAAAGCAAATTAAAGAAGCAATGGAGATGTTTAATCAAGCATTAGAAAAAATTTAATCGCCTTGATGCGTTAATTTGTGTAATTTATCTAAAGTTTCCGAATCTTTTGCACTTTTTGCAGGAGCTTTCATTAACCAAGCTGATACTAGATCTAATGATTCCAAGTCATCTGAATCCTTAAAAAACTTCATATATCTAATTGCGTCAATAACAACTCCCGCACTATTTGGAGAATCCCAAACTTCTAGCTGAACTTCAATGTTTAATGGAACGCCACCAAAAGATTCCCCTTCTAAACGTATGAATGCTTTTTTTCTATCCTCAAGCCATTCAACATAATCTGATGGACCAATTCTTACATTTCCAGGCTCCATACCTTTTCCTTTATTTGCTACTGAAGTAACTGATGATGTTTTACTGGTTCTCTTAGTTTCAAGTCTATCTTCCTCAAGCATGTTCAAAAAGTCCATATTTCCACCAACATTTAATTGATAGGATCTTTTTAAATTGACTCCTCGATCAGAAAATAGCTGAGCAAGAACTCTATGAACTATGGTCGCACCAACTTGACTTTTAATATCATCACCGATGAGAGGAATATTATTATCTTTAAATTTTTTGTACCATGTTTTATCTCTCGCGATAAATACAGGTATGCAATTAATAAAACCAACCTTTGCCTCAATGGCGCAGTCTGCATAGTACTTAACTGCTTCATCAGAACCAACGGGCAATAAGTTTACAAGAATCTCTGCTTCAGATTCTTGTAACTCTTTAATGATATTTTCAGAATCTTCAGTGGGTTCAATTATTTCCTTAACAAACTTACCTATTCCATCTAAAACTTTTCCAGGCTTCACTTGAACCCCAAGATTTGGGACTTCTGAAAATTTAGTTGTATTATTTGGTGATTCAAAAATAGCTTCAGATAAATCTTTCCCAACTTTTGTTGTGTTTATATCAAATGCACATACAACCTCAATGTCAGAGACGTTATATCCACCTATAACGTCAGATATTAGACCATTCTCTTCAGAATTATCTTTATAATATTCAAGGCCTTGTACTAATGAACTAGCACAATTGCCTACACCTAATATTGCAATTTTTATTTTCTTATCAGCCATTCGTTAACCTTAACTGATATGAGTTTTAACAAAAATGAATAGAGTTAATTAATTACCAAAAATATAGTTATACCAACTTGCTGAATTGTATAAAATAGCAACAATAAAATATAAAATAAAAGACAATATACCTACAATTTGTAGAACTTTTAAAAATTTTTCCACAGACAAAGATTACATGACAATAAAATAAACAATAAATAGTTATGATTTATATATGATAAAAAACTTATCGCCATCAAGAGCATCTCAGTTTAAAACTTGTCCTATGCAATTTAAATATGCAAATGTTTACAAAATAAAAGAACCAACTAATGAAGTTCAAGCTAAAGGAACAACTGTGCATGAAGCATTAGAAAAATTATATGACCTACCTCAAGATGAAAGAAATTTAGATAATCTACATAATTTGTTTAGAAAAGTTTGGACTGATGTAAGAAATAATGACGAGCATGTTCACTTATTCGATACTCAGGATAAAGAGAGAGAATGGGGTATCGATGGATTAAAACTTTTATCAAATTATTTCACATTAGAAGATCCTACTAAGTTCGAACCTTTAGAAAGAGAACGATGGGTAAGAGGTGCTATAGATGATTTAAATCTTCGTGGAATTTTAGATCGAATGGATAAAAATGAAAAAGGTGAGCTAATAATAGTTGATTACAAATCTGGGAAGGCTCCAATTGCAAAGTACAAAGAACCTAGATTTTTTGCCTTAAAACTATATGCTCTCTTGATAAAAGATGAGATTGGTGAAACACCAGCAGAACTTAAACTAATTTATCTACAAAATTCAACAATACATTCCATGAAAGTTGATGATGAAATGTTAGAAAATGCAAGAATTGAAATTCTTGAAATATGGAAAAACATAAAAGAATCATTTAAGAACAACGATTTTCCAACAATAAAAAATACGCTCTGCGATTGGTGTTATTACAAACCAATATGTCCTGAGTTTAATTCTGATTCTTCGGACACAGAAGAACTAGAAAAATGTAACAATTCAATTAATGAGATAAATGAAACAATTGAAGCTGTGAACTTGCTAGGTGGGTTAGAAAATCTTCCTGAGAATAGCCCTCTTAAAAATACTGATTTAAAAGAAATAAATAAAGAATTAGAAGAACTTGAAAATAAAAAGGATATGATCGTTAAAGAAATTGAAAATCTTTTACGGAAACAATCCTCTAGTTAATTTAGCAGCTGCAACTTTTTTTATACCTTTAATTAATGCTGCAGTTCTTAAATCTACTTGATTTTTCTGAGCAATTATCCATATTTCTTCAAATGCAGAAGTTAATACATCAATCAACCGCTCATGTAATTCTTTTTCTTTCCATAAATAATTTTGTGTATTTTGTACCCATTCGAAATAGCTAGCTGTGACACCACCAGCGTTTGCAAGAATGTCGGGAATTATGATTACATTATTTTCTTTAAGAATTTTATCAGCACTAAGTGTTGTTGGAGAATTTGCTCCTTCGACGATTACTTTTGCTTTTATTTTCTGGGCATTATTAGATGTTATTACACCTCCAATTGCTGCAGGAATCAATATATCACAATCAAGTTCAAGGATTTCTTCATCTAATTTATCTGCTCCGTCAAACCCTTCTACAGATTTGTTTTTTGCAATGTATTTAAATAGCTCAGGTATATTTATTCCGTCTTTGTTATAAATAGCACCACCAAGATCATTTACAGCGATGACTTTAGCCCCTCTCTCGTAGGAATCTAATGCTGCATATCTTCCAACATTTCCAAAGCCCTGAATGACTATTGTTGAGTTTTTATACTCTTTACTTTGTTTTTCTAATGCTGCATTAGCTATTGCTACAGCACCTCTACCAGTAGCTTCTCTTCTTGTTATGGATCCACCTAGCGAAGCTGGCTTGCCAGTTACAATACCTGGTTGGGGTGAACCTACAAAATTACTATACGTGTCCATTATCCAAGCCATGGTTTGTTCATCAGTCCCTAGATCAGGTCCAGGTATATCTTTATCAACACCTATAACAGGTAGTAACTCTGCTGTATATCTTCTTGTTACTCTTTGTTTTTCTGTACGTGATAATGGGTTAGGATCAATGGCAACACCTCCTTTTGCTCCTCCATAGGGCAGACCTACAATTGCTGACTTCCATGACATTAAAATTGCAAGGGCGGTAACTTCACCTAAAGTAACATCAGAATCGTACCTAATTCCACCTTTAGTTGGTCCCATTGATAGTACGTGTTGGACGCGAAAACCTACTACTGTTTCTACTTCATCATATTCATCTCGTCTAAATGGGAATGTTACAGTTAAAGCTCTTTGAGGTAATTTCAATCTTTCTCTAATGTTTGAATCCAAATTAATGAATTCGGACACTTCGTCATATTGCTTGATGACTTCTTTATACATATTTGATTCAAATAAATCAGCATTAGTCATTACATTGCTATATTATTGCCAAACTGTCTATAGATCTAGGTATTTAGAATATTTTGTCGTACCTATTTTCTATTGTG
This sequence comes from Candidatus Actinomarina sp., assembly GCA_045563315.1. Lineage (GTDB taxonomy): Bacteria > Actinomycetota > Acidimicrobiia > Actinomarinales > Actinomarinaceae > Actinomarina. The sequence goes on from JBJKUD010000024.1 coordinate 4,549, forward strand.
TGTTTATGAAAAAAAACAATTTAGAAGATATTCTTAAATCATGCGGGTTAGAAGCTATTGTCATATGTAATCAACATTCTGACAATTGTGGATGTCACGAAGATTATAGAAAAGCCGCATAGTTTAGGAGAAATATGAGTAATAATTTAGACGAGATATTGTCTTTAACAAAAGAGATATCATTTCAAGATAGTGAGGATATAGACATTACTGTCACAGAATATGGTGAAAAATTATCAGAAACTGAAGATATTGAATTTTTGTGGGTTGCAAGAAATACTTCAACTACTGTGAAAAATGCCTCATCTAATATCAAAAATTTTAATGATCAAAATATAGCTAACAACATAAATCAAAATGGTCCAGTGAGACTTGGAGATGAAGTTTTTGTTTTTAATAAATCTTACAGTTGGAAGGTACACGATTTAAAAAAATTTATTGAATGGGTAATTGAAAAGTCAAAAGATAACGAGGACCTTGTTGATTCTCTATTAGCGATCATGGGCCAAACATTTGTACCTAAGCTAAAAGGATTAGATGCATTTTCAAATTCAAGGGATATTAACCCCGAGATGATTCGTGATACTTTTCTCTATAAAGAATGGAAAGAAAAATCAGAGTTGAAAGCAATTAATACAAATAATACTTCAGCTCCAAAATGGGCAAAAGAATTAGGCCATAAAGAAAGGAAAAAATGAATCAATTATATGAACTATCAAGACAATTTCCGGATGAATGGATAAAGCCGGCGCCAAAAGGAAAATTTGGTAATTACATACCTCACTCAGTTATAACTCAAAGATTGTTGGAAGTATGTGGACCATTCAATTGGGAAGTTGTGGAACTGATTAGACAAGAGAATAGTGGAAAAGTTGTAGGTTGTTTTGGTAAATTAACAACTCTCATCGATGAAAAATCTGTAACTATCACTTCGATTGGGGATGTAGAACATGATCAAGGAAGTGATGGCATGAATGCTAAGCATGCTGAATCTGATGCTTTTAAAAGATGTGCTATGAAAGTTGGTTTAGGTTTACATCTTTGGGCTGGCGAAGAATATTATCTAGATAAAAAACTTAGCGAAGCTGAAGGTAAAAAGAATATTAAGTTACAGTCTGCTTAATTAACGATACTTCCATTTTTAGATTGAATATACATCGTTACAGGTCCGTCATTAACGAGAGACACCTCCATTAATGCACCGAAAGAACCTTCTTTAATGTTTAAATAATTTGAGAATTCAGTTTTAACGTCTTTAATCATTTGTTTTGCTATTTCTGGATCTTCAGAATTTATAAAGGATGGCCTATTGCCTTTAGAAATGTCTCCATTTAATGTGAATTGACTTACAAGCAATATTTCACCAGAAACATCGATGATTGACTTATTCATTTTTCCATCTTCATCTGCAAAGATTCTAAGATTTAGAATTTTTTTTGTTAATGTTTCAATATCTTTCAATATATCTTCTTTTTCAATACCCCATAAAAGCAATAATCCATGATTAATTTTAGATATCACATTGTTATCAACTTTTACAGAAGCAGATGTAACTCTTTGTAAAACAACTTTCATAATATTCTATGATAATTATATGGGATTAGATAAAAAAACGATTGCAATGGCAAAAGAGCCTAATTACGCCACTCTAACTACTCTGTTTAAAAGTGGTGCTCCTCAAACACATGTTATGTGGGTTGATACAGATGGAGACCATATATTAATAAATACAGAAATTCACCGAAGAAAATATTTAAATGTAAAAGATGACCCGAGAGTTAATGTTATGATCTGGAAGCGTGATGATGAGTTTAAATTCGTAGAAATTCGAGGTGAAGTGGTTGATGAAATAACAGGCGAAGATGCTTTAAAAAATATTAATGATCTGTCACATAAGTATTGGGATAAACCTTACCCATTCGAAATTCAATCTGAAAGAATAGTTTTAAAAATAAAAGCTGAGAGAGAATTCTTTTTTAATCTTAAAGATCAAGATTTCGAAGGTTTATCATAATTGTAAAAACCCTCTCCTGTCTTAACCCCTAATTTTCCATCCTTAACTTTTTCTTCTAGAAATTCTTTGGGTTTATCTTTTGGATTATTGGTCTCATTGTAAATTTTAAGTTTTGAATAATAGCTAATATCTAAGCCTGAGTAATCAGTTAATTCGAATGGTCCTAAAGGATGATTTAGTCCTTTTTTTATAGCCAAATCAATATCTTTATAATCAGCAATCCCTTCATCGTACAATTCATAAGCCTCATCCACCAAGGCACCCAGCATCCTATTTACAATAAAGCCTGGCGTTTCTTTTTTTAAAGTTACAACTGTTCTTCCCATCAATTTACTAAGTTCTTTTGTTCTATTGATTACATCTTTTTTAGTAGATTCAGGGAATGAAATTTCAATGAGATCCATTCTTAATGGAGGATAAAAGAAATGCATATTTATAAATCTTTCGGGATGTTTACAGTGTTGAGCAATTTCTGATGCAGCGATAAATGAACTATTTGTCGCAAGAACAACATCTTCATCAAGTATGTTAGAAATAGTTTCAAATATTTCTTTTTTTACATCAAATCTTTCAACAACGGCTTCAATTATAAATGTTTTATCTTTGATAACTGCTTCAAGTGAATCGTGTACTGTAAGATTTTTATTAAAATTGTCAAAGCTTTCTTTTTTTATCAAGTCCTTTGAAACTAAATTCTCTATATTCTCTTTTGTAAAAATTAGTTTGTTGTCTAAATATTCTTTGTTGTTATCAAAAATACTAGTTTCATGACCAGACATTGCTGACAAAGCAGCAATCTGACTGCCCATTTGTCCTCCACCAATAACAGCAACTTTTTCCATAACTATCTATGTTTATTTATTTCTCTTTTTGCAATTGATCTTAAATGAACTTCATCTGGTCCATCTGCAATTCTTAATACGCGAGCTCCGGCAGACATTCTTGCCAATGGAGTATCTTGGGATAATCCCATTGCACCATGGGTTTGTATAGCTTTATCAATTACATACGATGCTGCCTCAACAACAGATACTTTTATAGATGAAATTTCTATTTTTGCTTCTTCTTTACCAACAGTATCAATGAGCCACGCAGTTTTTAGCGTCAGTAATCTTGCTTCTTCTATTTTTATTCTTGAACGTGCTATCCAATCTTGAATAACACCCTGTTCAGACAATTTTTGACCAAATGTCTCTCTTTGGAGTGAGCGATCAATCATAAGAGATAGTGCTCGTTCTGCCATGCCAATAGCTCTCATGCAATGATGTATTCTTCCAGGTCCAAGTCGTGCTTGAGCTATTTTAAATCCCATTCCTTCTCCCCCAATGATGTTAGATTTTGGAACAACGACATTTTCAAATAAAAGTTCTGGATGTCCAGTGTATCCGTCATCATATCCAAATACTTGCATTGGTCTGATTATTGATAGTCCTTCGCTATCCATAGGGACTAATACCTGACTTTGCCTTTGGTATGGTGAGCTATCGGGATTAGTAACACCCATAAAAATACATATCTTTGCATTTGGATTTATAGCATTTGAAGTCCACCATTTCCGACCATTAATAATGTAATTTTCTCCGTCACTGACAATTGAGCTTCCTATATTGGTTGCATCTGAGGAAGCTACATTAGGCTCTGTCATGGCAAAACAGGATCTTATTTCACCTTCAAGAAGTGGTTCAAGCCACTCTTTTTTTTGTTCCTCTGTTCCAAACTCAGCTAAAATTTCCATATTTCCTGTATCAGGTGCAGAACAATTAAATACTTCTGGAGCCCACCAATTATGACCTGTTATCTCAGCTAATGGAGCATAGTCAACATTCGATAATCCATATCCATATTCGTTATCAGGAAGAAATAAATTCCATAAATTTTCTTTTTTAGCTTTTGATTTAAGGTCATTTAGAATTTCTGGAATATGTAAGGGATCGCCAGAATCAATAATTGCTTTTTCATATTGATCTTCATTTGGATAAATATTATCAACAAAAAAAGTTTTGAGTCTATCTTGTAATTCAAGAGATTCTTTAGAAAAGTTAAAATCCATCATTCTTATTGTATCAATTTAAACAACTGAACCAAAAAACTTTCATTAATATGTTCTTAAATGGACTTTTTTACTGAAAAACTCAAAAAATACATTGCTTCAGTTGTAGATATATCAGAAGATTTTAAATTTGAACAATTTAAAGTGGGAAGATCAAATATTACTTTCAAAATTTTTGATGATACAAATGCATTTGTTTTAAGAAGACCTCCATTTGGACTCAAATTAGAATCGGCACACAATATGGCTCGGGAATACAAAATAATAAAAGTTCTAAATGAAAATGGCTTAAGGGTTCCAAAACCATTGTATTTATACAACAAGAAAGAGCTCTCCCAAGATGATTTTTACATAATGGAATTTATTGATGGTGAGACGATTGCGAACAACGATGTCGCTGACAATTATAAAGCAACAGAAAAAAATAGAATTACTGAATCTTTTATTAAAGCACTTTCAGAAATACACAATTTTGATGTGATAAGTTCAGAATTAAAAGATTTAGGAAAACATGAAAACTATGTTGAACGTCAAATAAACAGGTGGAATAAACAATTCCAATCTCAAAAAGTTAGAGAAATAAATGAGTTAGACAGTGCTACTAAATTATTACTTAATAATATTCCTTCTCAACAAACTGTTGGAATAGTTCATGGGGATTACAGATTAGATAATGTGCGAGTCAGGGATAATCAAGTAGTTGCCGTATTGGATTGGGAACTTTGTACTTTAGGAGATCCACTTGCAGATATGGGAACAGTAATAGCCTCATGGAATACAAAAAAAGAAAAAGACTCACCTTTTATTTACTCTCCTACTCTGTCTGGTGGATTTCCAACACGTGAAGATGTAATTGAATTATATTTAAATAATTCAAATCTAGATTTAAATGATATTGAATTTTACACAAGATTATCTTTTTGGAAACATGCAATGATAATGGAAGGAGTGTATATCAGATATTCTATGGGAGCCTATGGAAAAACAAATGAAAATGAAATAGAATCATTTAAGAACAGTACAATAAAGTTTGCAAATAAAGCTGCGAATAAAAATTTATTAGAGGAGATAACATGATGATTGTGCCTGCAGATGAGATGGAAAAATATATTGGCCAAGAGGTTGGTGTTTCAGACTGGTTTGAAATAAATCAAGAAAGAATAAATCAATTTGCAGAAGGTACTAACGATCATCAATTTATTCATGTTGATGAAGAAATGGCTAAAAGCACGCCATGGGGATCTACGATAGCACATGGATTCTTAACGTTGAGTATGGTGACTTACTTATCTGTAGACAACACTGTTATGCCAGAAAATATACAGATGGCAATAAATTATGGTCTTGATAAAGTCCGTTTCATGGAAGCTGTACCTGTAAATAGCAAAATAAGAGGAAGATTTGTTTTGTCAGATGTTCAGTATAAAAAAGCTGGTAGATGGTTGGTAAAGCATACTGCTACAATTGAAATTGAAGGTAAAGATAAACCGGCGGCTATAGCTGAGCCTTTAACTTTATTTGTAGTTACAGAATAGAAGAAGGAAGATTAAAAATGAGAGAAGCAGTAATTGTATCGGCAGCAAGAACACCTATCGGAAAAGCTTATCGTGGAGCTTATAACAAAACAGATGCTCCAACATTAGGTTCTTATTCAATTAAAGAAGCTGTCGAAAGAGCAAAAATTGATCCAAATGAGATTGAAGATGTCATTATGGGATGTGCTCAACAACAAGGTTCACAAGCCCTAAACATTGGAAGACTGAGTGGAATTGCAGCAGGATTACCAATTACAGTTCCAGGAATGACTATAGATAGACAATGTTCTTCTGGCCTTATGGCCATCGCTACAGGTGCAAAACAAATAATGACGGATAATATGAATGTTGTTGTTGCGGGTGGTGTTGAATCTATATCATTAGTTCAAACTGCTGAATTAAGATTTGCTCCAGACCCAAATGTCGTAAAACTTGCAGATAACGCTTACATGCCCATGATCGAAACTGCTGATTTCGTTGCTGAGAAATATAATATCTCAAGAGAATACCAAGATGAATATTCATTACAAAGTCAACAAAGAACTGCAGCAGCTCAAGAGAGTAACAAGTTCGATGACGAAATCATTTCAACAACTACGACAAAAAGTGTCAAAAATAAAGAAACCGGTGAAGTTACTGATGAACAGGTTGAATTAACAAAAGATGAAGGAAATAGGCCTCAGACTGATTTAGAAGGTTTGTCTTCACTTCCTCCGGTTTACGGAGAAGGAAAGTTTATTACAGCTGGTAATGCTTCTCAATTATCAGATGGCTCCGCTTCAGTTGTCTTAATGGAAGCTAGTGAAGCAGAAAAAAGAAGCCTCGAACCACTTGGATATTACAGAGGTATGACTGTATCGGCATTAGCACCAGAAGAAATGGGAATAGGTCCTGTGTATGCAGTTCCAGATTTATTAAATAAATTCAATTTAAAAATTGAAGATATAGACCTTTGGGAGCTAAACGAAGCATTTGCTGTTCAGACTTTATACTGTAGAGACGAACTCGGTATAGATAACAGTATTTACAATGTTAATGGGGGCTCAATCTCAATAGGCCATCCATATGGAATGACCGGTGCAAGGATGACAATGCACGCACTAATGGAAGGTAAGAGAAGAAACGCAAAATTCGTAGTTGTAACTATGTGTGTTGGCGGTGGCATGGGTGCAGCTGGTTTATTTGAAGTTATTTAAATTATTAATTTCTAACTAAATTTTAAATCACAGTCTTACAATTTATAATGACGTATGAACAAAATTCGTACAAAATCAGATTATATTAATTCTCTGAAAAATAGAAATCTAACTATCTACCTCATGGGTGAACTAGTAAAAGATCCTCTCACTCATCCAATTATTAAACCAAGTATTGAAGCTATGGCAGAAACTTATGCGTTAGCAGATAGAGATCCTGATTTGGCTACAACTATTTCACCCTATACAAATGAGCCAATTAATAGATTTTTACATATTGCAAATAGCAGTGAAGATTTATTCATGCAAAATGAAATGCAAAGAAAACTTGGCCAGTTAACTGGTACCTGTTTCCAAAGATGTGTTGGAATGGATGCATTTAATGCCCTCCATTCCGTGACTTATGAAATTGATGAAAAATATAACACAAATTACCACGACAAATTTATAAATTTTTTAACAAAAATGCATGAAGGTAACTTTGTGATAGGTGGAGCTATGACTGATGTTAAAGGTGATAGATCAAAACCTCCACACCAACAAGCCGACCAAGATTTATATTTGAGAGTTGTTAATAGAGATGATAAAGGTGTTTATGTCTCCGGAGCTAAAGCTCATCAGACAGGATGTATAAATTCTCATTGGATGGTTGTTATGCCAACTTTAAGGCTTACTGAAAATGATAAAGATTATGCAATTGTAGGAGCGTTGCCTATTGAGACAGAAGGTATTACATACATTTATGGACGACAATCCTGTGATACTAGAAGCATGGAGCCAGGCGAATATGATGTTGGAAATAAATATTTTGCTGGCCAAGAAGCGATGGTTATTTTTGATAATGTATTCATTCCAAACGAATTTATATTCATGAATGGTGAGTATGATTTTGCTGCAATGCTCGTTGAAAGATTTACTTGTTATCATCGAAGGTCATATGTGTGTAAGTCAGGTGTTGGTGATGTAATGATTGGGGCAGCAGCAAGTATTGCTGAATATAACGGAGTTGAAGATAAATCACATATTAAAGAGAAGCTGATAGAAATGAATAAATTAAATGAGACTATTTATGCAACAGGTATTGCTTCATCATTGCAAGGAAAAAAAACAAAGAGTGGAAATTACATAAATGATGATTTATTAGCAAATGTTTGCAAACAGCATGTTACAAAAGAAACTTATGAGATAGGAAGGTTAGCGCAAGATTTAGCTGGTGGACTAGTCGCATCCATGCCTTCAGGTATCGACATAAATGAAAGTGAGATGTCGCCAAACTTATTGAAATACTTAAAAGGTAAAGAAGATGTAAATACTGAAGATCGCGTGAGCATGCTAAGACTTATTGAAAATATGACATTAGGAAGAAATGCTGTTGCTTATTTAACTGAGTCTATGCATGGTGCTGGTTCACCACAAGCTCAAAGAATACAAATTTCTAGAAAAGTAGATATTGAAGAGAAGAAAAACTTTGCAAAGAAACTCTCTGGAATAATTGAAAGAGAAGAATCGTGAAAGCTGTTGTTTGTACAAAAATAGGTGATCCAAATCTACTTGAGATTAAGGAAATTGAAACACCAAAGCCAAGTAAAAATGAAGTATTAGTAAAAGTACAAGCAGCAGGTGTAAATTTTCCAGATGCCTTAATGGTTCAAGGTAAATATCAAATCGTAATGGATCCTCCTTTTACCCCTGGTAATGAGGTTTGTGGATATGTAGAAGAAACTGGGGATGATGTTGATCTTAAGATTGGTACCAAAGTAATAGCCCTGCCTCCAATAGGTGGTTTTTCAGAATATGTTTCTGTAGATAAGAATCTTGTTATACCTGTATCGGAAAAAGTCAATGTAATGGCTGGGGCAAGCTTGCCTATAAATTATGGTACGTGTTATTACGCACTGAAAAGAAGAGCAAATATTCAAAAGGATGAGTCTCTCTTAGTTCTTGGTGCGTCAGGTGGTATAGGTACTGCAACCATTCAATTAGCAAAAATAATGGGAGTAAAAACAATATGTGCTGTTGGAAGTGATGAAAAAGCAGAATATGTTAAGTCATTGGGAGCAGATGAAATTATTAGATATGATCAAGTAGAACTGAAGGAAACAGTAAAGGAACTTACTGATGGAAAAGGAGTAGATGTTGTTATGGATCCTGTCGGAGGAGAAGTAACAGAGCAAGCTTTAAGAGCAACTGCATGGAATGGAAGGTTGCTTGTAATAGGTTTTACAGATGGCAATATACCAAAAATTCCCTTAAATTTAACTCTTGTTAAGGGAGTATCAATAGTTGGAGTTTGGTGGGGAAGATGGACTACAACTTCTCCAGAAGAAACAGCAGAGGACTTTAAGGAATTAATTGAATTTATTGAAAAGGATGAACTTATTATAAAACCAAAAAATGTTCATCCAATAGAAGAAACTTCTTTAGCACTTGAAAACTTTCTATCTAGAAAAAATATTGGGAAAACAGTAATCAGTTTTTAACTATTTTTTAGATGATTCAAAATATGGATTATTTCCTGAAGCGTGATCTGTTGCATCAATAATATTTCCTATTTCAGGTACAGCATCTCGTAGCGCTGTTTCTATTCCTTGCGTAAGTGTCACCTGGGCCATTCCGCATCCTTGACAGCCACCACCAAGTCTAAGATAAACATCTTGACCTTCAATACCAACTAAAGATGCTTGACCACCGTGAGATGCTATTGCTGGATTAATTTGGCTTTCAAGAACTGTTTGTACTTTCTCTGCAAGTTCACCCGTAAGTTCAGGCAAGTCTTCAGGGTTGCCAACCATTGCAGGACTTGGAGTGTTTGGATTATCCATTGTAAGTCCCGGTGCATTTGGATCATCTGATATTTCTAATTCAGCACCGTTAAAGTTATCAACATCTTTACTGGCTATAATCACAGATAAATCGCCAAAATCAACACGTTTATCATCTGGTCTAGCTTGTTCAAGATCTAGAAAACTCAGATCATATGTATATTGATTGCCTTGTACTCCATCTATCTGTAAAAAAAGAGCATAATCTTTGTCGCCAGGTTCTTGATCTTTTAATTCAAGAATCTTAGCTACAGCATTATCTCCTATATTGAATTTAAATTCATCAGTCATATACTTAATATTAGTAAGCTCAAGATATGTGTAAATAAATATGAATAAACTATTGCTCGTAATCCCAGAAAATAGCTATAAATCTAATGATTTTGTGCTCACAGCTGAAAAATTAGGCATTGATTTCTTGATAATTACAGATAGTGAACAGGTAACAAGTCAATTTGGTGATACTGTGATTGTTCAAAATTTCGATGAAAATATTAGTGATGAGACTTTAATAAAACTTCAAAAAATAACTCATGTACTGCCAGTTGACCATAGTGGATTGAAATATGCTGGTTATTTAGTTGATCTATTAGGTGCAAAGGGAAATAAATTATTTGCTATAGAACATTCTATGAACAAATTTGAATCGAGAAATACATTTAATTCAATATCCAATATAAAAGCAAAAAATATGATCGCAAAAAGCTTAAAAGATATTGAATTATTCACAGAAAAACATGGTACTTCAGTTTTGAAACCAAACTTTGGTTCAGCAAGTAAAAGTGTTTTAAAAATTAATAATTTTAACCAAAGCAAAGATTACATAATCAACTTAATGAACGATTGTGAAGGTCAGGAAATGATTATTGAACAATATATCGAAGGAACAGAATATGCATTAGAGGGGAATTTGATAAATTCCAACTTAAACAAAATAACCATCTTCGATAAGCCAATTGAATACAAAGAACCATATTTTGAAGAATCTATCTACATAACTCCAAGTGAGCTATCTGAAGAATTACAGAATCAAATAGTTGAATTAATTGGTAATGCTTGTAAAAAAATTGGTTTAGAAAATGGTCCCATACATGTTGAATTTAAAATACTTGATGAAAACATTTTTATTATAGAAATTAATCCAAGAATGATTGGTGGTCTTTGTTCTAAATGTTTGAGTTTTGGGCTGTTTAAAGTCTCCCTTGAAGAAATTACATTACATGCCTTTTTATACGATGAGCTAAAACCTATTGAACTACTTAGTAATTATGTTGGTGTACTTATGCTTCCAACGCCTAAAACTGGAAAATTTGTTTCTATAAATCAGGACGAATTAGAAAAAATTGATAATGTATCGACAGTTGAAATAACTGTTTCCCAGAACTCAGATTTGTTAGAACCACCTTTTGGTGATAAATATTTAGGTTTTGTCTTTTCACAAGCTAATGAAAAAGTATTAGTAATAAATGCTTTAATGAAAGCAATGAGTACTTCAATGCCGATTATTAAATAATCTATGATAGTCTTCAAGAGAAAATGAAAAATGCACTAATAATTAACGGTGGTCTTAACAGTACGAAAAGAGACCAACTAGATAATTATGATTTTATTGTTGCCGTAGATTCAGGAGCAGAACATGCTTACAAATTATTTTTAAAACCAGACCTTATAATTGGTGATCTTGATTCAATAGATGAGAAGACAATTAAAAGAGCAGAGAAAGATAGTATTCAAATTTTAAAATATGAGACTAATAAAAATGAAACAGACTTTGAACTTGCATTGAAACATGTACTCGATCAAAGCATAAAAGATATCACAATTATTGGTGGTGAATATGGGGAGATTGATCATTTGTTTAGTGTTTTAACTGTAATTATCAGCTATCAAAATGATGAACTCATTTTGTGGATACATGGAAATCAGTCAATAATTATTCCTAATTCTAAAAAAATTAAAATTGGAAATAATGTTAAATTTAGTATCTTGCCATTTACTGATTTGAAAAATCTAAATATATCTGGAGCCCAGTGGAACCTTGAAAATGAAAATATAAAATTTGGTAAATCTTTCACGCTACGAAATATTTCGATCGATAAGAATATAGAAGTTTCTGTTGATGATGGAAAGTTCTGTTTAATTTACAATAATTAAGATCTTGGAAGGTCTTTCCAAGCTTTATCTTTGTCTAATTTTGGCTCGCTAGGTAAACCTAGAACTCTTTCTGCAATTATATTACGCATGATCTCTGAAGTGCCACCCTCGATGGAATTCGCACGAGATCTCAAAAATAGACTTTGTGTATCAGTAAAACCATAAGAATCATTATCAAAATTTAATTCAGGTTGCGATAATTCATATCCTCGTGGAAATAATAATCCATCATTTCCTAACATTTCCATGCCAAATGCATAAGATGCCTTATTTATTTCAGCTTCATGAAGCTTACTTGTTGAACCTTCAGGACCAGGTGTGCCTTTTTCTCTAAGTTCTGATGCTCTCAAGTTTGTAAGCCTTACTGCTTCTTGTTGAATCCATAATTCCATAAGCTTGTCCTTGGTAACTGGATCGTCTAACTCTCGATCTTTCCATAATTGGACTAAATGTCCGGGTGCACCACTTCCTCTAGGTCTTACATTTCCTCCAATTGCAACTCTTTCATTCATTAATATTGCCAGTGATACTCTCCACCCATCACCTACTTCTCCTAAAACATTTTCTTTAGGAATTTTTACGTCTGTAAAATAAACTTCGTTAAATTCTGCTTCACCAGTTATTTGTCTTAAAGGCCTTACCTCAACACCTTCTGATTCCATATCAACAATGAAAAATGTTAATCCCCTATGTTTTGGAACGTCTGGGTCAGTTCTTGTTACTAATAATCCCCATTTTGAAAGGTGGCCTAAGGTTGTCCAAACTTTTTGTCCATTAACTATATATCCATCCCCGTCGTCAACTGCCTTCGTTGACAAACTAGCTAAATCTGAACCTGATCCTGGCTCAGAGAATAATTGGCACCAAATTTCATCAGCGGTAAACATAGGTTTTAAATACTTATCAATTTGTTCTTGAGTTCCGTATTCAGTAATAGTTGGCGCGCCCATTCCAATTCCAAGAAGGTTAGCAATACGATTATTTGTAGATATGCCTTCTTTTCGTAAGGTTTCATTTACTAATAATTGATATTTTGGATTAACGTTTAATCCGCCAGCACCCTCTGGAAAATGAACCCAAGCAAGTCCTAAATCAAACTGCTTTGACCAGAATTCTTTAATATCTTGATCATCTTTCCGAAAATTGACTAGTTCTTGTAATCTATTTAAAACTAATTCTTCAGAATCTAATGGTTTAGTTTCAGTTTTTACCATATTAAATTATACCTCATAAAACTTTAGGTACTAATTCCCCTGAATAGCTTTTTGAATGAGCATCAGCTCATCTTCATTACTTAGAGGGTAAGAACCATCCTTAATCGTTCTAATTTCTTCAATATTGCTAGCAATGTCTTCTGCGGTAGCTTCTGTATTTACATATCCCTCATGAGTAATAATTCCAATTCTTGCAAATCTACCTGCTGCAACGCCAAAAATTTCATGTGTCGGTTCACAAGCTTCAGATGCTAAGTATGTGACCATTGGAGTAACAAGTTCTGCACTAAAAAGTTTTCCAACATCTTCTGGTAAAAGAGCTTCTGTCATTCTCGTATATGCAGTGGGTGCAATTACGTTTACTTTAATATTATATTTTGCACCTTCAATTGCCAAAACATTTGTCAGGCCAACAATACCCATCTTCGCTGCTCCATAATTTGATTGACCGAAATTACCAAAAATGCCCGATGGCGATGCTACATTTACAATTCTTCCATAATTGTTTTCTTTCATAACTTTAAAAGCAGGATGCGTTACAAAATATGTTCCTTTCAAATGAACTTCAATTATTAAAGAAAATTCCTCTTCGGTCATATTTGCAAAACTCTTATCTCTTAAAATCCCAGCATTATTAATAACAGCATCGACTGTTCCGAAACTATCAATAGCAGTCTGTACAATTGACTCTCCACCTTCTTCAGTAGCTACCGAATCATAGTTTGCAACAGCTTCACCACCATTTGCGATAATTTCATTTACAACCTCATCAGCAGGAGTATTTCCTGCACCAGATCCATCCACAGCACCACCTAAGTCATTTACTACAACTTTTGCTCCTCTTTTCCCAAGATCCAAAGCGTAAGCTTTTCCAAGCCCATTCCCAGCACCAGTAACTATTACAACTCTATTTTCGAAACTTACATCAGCCATTATTTTGCCTCCTCATACATTGCTTCAATTTCATTTTCGTATCTTTCTGTAACAACATGCCTTTTTAATTTAAGCGATGGTGTTAATTCACCGCTACTATCAGTCCACTCATTTGAAAGTAAGGTAAATTTCTTAATTTGCTGAACATTTGCTACTTTACTATTTGATTGATCAACGTGATCTTGAATAGCAGATAAAACTTTTTCATTTTTAGACATGGTTTCGATGTTATATTCAATCCCATTTTCATTAGCCCATTTTTCTGCTCCTCCATCTCCGTCAAGAACAATTAAGGCACTTAAAAATTTCTTACCATCTCCTACCATGCAAATCTGACCAATCAATTCATGTGTTTTTATTAGATTTTCTAGTTCAACTGGTGCAATGTTCTTGCCACCAGATGTAATAATAATTTCTTTTTTTCTTCCAATTATTTTTGCAAACCCATTTTCATCTATTTCAGCTAGATCCCCAGTATGAAGCCATCCATCATTATCAAATGCAGCTTTTGTTTCCTCTTCAGATTTATAATATCCTTTTGCAACGTGCTTACCTTTAATACATAGCTCACCATCATCTAAAACTTTTATTTCTGTACCCATTATTGGCATTCCAACTTTACCAATTGGATTCATTACATCTGGAATAGGCAAATCATTTGCTTTCATGAGATTCTGAAAATAATTATTTGCAAAATTAGGAACACAAAATGTTGCGGGTCCAGTGTCTTCAGTCATGCCATATACCTCTGCAACGTCAATATGAATTGCATGAAACCATTTTTGAACTTCCGGATTCATGGGAGCTGCAGCCGTAATAAATACCTCTGAGTTATCAAGACCAAGTCCAACTTTAAACGATCTTTCGAAAACAAGTTTATTAAATATTGCATCTTTAATTCTTATCCCTATTGGTGGTGTTTCTCCTCTTTGTTCATATTCAACTCTTTCTAAACCATTATCAATTGCTTTTAAAGCTAAATCTTTCTTATCGGAATCGTTTATTTTATTAATTAAACCTGATTGGAATCTTTCCCATACTCTAGGAACTGCAAAAAAAAGTGTTGGTTTAATAGTTGGTAAAGCTGTGGCCATATCCTCAAGAACAGGCACTGGAAATAATTGACCCTTTCTAAAAATTGATTGATAATGATCAGTTAACCTTGCTGCAATGTGCGCCATAGGTAAATAGGAAACAATTCTAGGATTACCTCCTAAACTCACTGATTGTTCTATCAGGCTTTGAATCGTAAACAATATATTTTCATGAGTAAGCATTACTCCCTTAGGATTGCCTGTTGTTCCTGATGTAAAAATCAAACACGCAAGTGAATCTGGTTTTACGGAATCAATTCTTGCCTCTAATTCGGCTTTACTGTCTGCATTAATCTTTTTACCTTTTTCAATAAGGTCTTGATAACTTAATACATAATCTAAATCTTTGAACTGATCAAAATCTTCAATCATTATGATGTACTTCATGTCAGGACAGTTATCTTTTGCTTTGTTAACCTCAGTAAAAAGCTCTGCATCACCAACAAATGCAACTTTTGCTTCAAGTAGATTAGAGATGTATTCTATTTGTCCTGATTTAAGTTGTTTATAGATTGTTGATGGAACTGCACCTGCATGCATAATTCCAAGATCCGATATGAAATGCTCTTTTACATTGTTTGCAACAATAAAAGCATTGTCTTCAGCTTGAATACCAATATCAATAAGCCCCGAGGCAAGATTGTGAACTGTTTCTTGATATTCTGACCAAGAAATAGAATCCCAACCAGTATATTCATTATTGATTGGAGTATTTAAGGCCGGGTAATCAGGTGCCTCTTCTGCATTACTATTTAAGTAATCAATGATTGTCTTTCCTTCAACAATACTCATAACTGATTTTTCTTGGTTTTTAAGAAATTCTTGTATTTTGCTCATTTTTCTCCACTTTTATAAAACAATTTTAATGTCCAAAGTCAAAATTCTCTAATCTATTGTTTAAAATTGTTGAGTTATATTTGCCCAATTCCCATTTAAGTCATAAGACTCTAAAGTACACATAATATCTAAGACGTGAAATGGTAAAAATAACTCTTCCTCAGTAATATTGTCTTGTTTTATAGAATTTACCATTTCCACAACACCAAGTCCTCGATAGTAATTATTTTCGCTGTCTTTTGAAGAATATATGTTTTCCCATTGATAAGTTTCTTTATTAAACATGGAAATTTCACCATCGTAGTTGTTTGGATCAGCAAGTTTTAAAGATGTATTTTCTCCATAGATCTCTAATTTTGGATCATATGGTTTCCAAATATCAAAACTAACATGAAAATCAACAACAACTCCAGATTTAAATTTTAATAATGCGAGATAATGCGTATCAATTTCTACATTGATTTCTTTATATTTTACTTCTGCGTTTTCAACTTTACGTTTATTAAAATTTTTCTCTGAATAGGAGACAACTTGGGCTACTGGTCCTAATAATTTTACTAATGCAGTCAAATAGTATGGACCCATATCGAATAAAGGCCCTCCACCTTTTTTATAATAAAATTCAGGATTAGGATGCCATCCTTCTACACCATGACTTACAAAACTAGCTGATCCACTTATTATTTGACCAATTTTGTTGGAATTTAGAATTTCAACACCTTTTTTAAATGCTGGACCAAGATATGTGTCAGGTGCAGCAAATAAATATACATTATTCTTTTTCATGCTTGAAAATAATTCTTTACCTTCCTCTATTGATAAAGAGATAGGCTTTTCAGAAAAAACATGTTTTCCATTTTCAAGAGATTTTAATGAAATTTCAAAATGTGACGATGGTGGTGTTAAATTTATTATGAGATCAATATCATTATTTTCCAGTAATTCATCAACAGAGAATTTGCTTATATTGTGTTCTTTAGAAAATAATTCAGACTTTTCGGAATCTAAATCCGCACAGGCAAGAACTTGTAATACTTTTTTATTCTTATTCAGACCAATCATATATTGATTTGAAATTGCACCACAACCAATTATTCCAACGTTCATATTATTTGCTAGCCCAGTTAATTCCCTGCGTAATTAATTTAACAACATTTATATTTTCAAAATCTTTCAAATTATGACCGATAGAACAGTGAAATATATTTCCATATCCCCATTTTTTCGTATATGCAATTGGCATATCTACACCATCTATCCATTCATGATATTTCTTATTAAATTTTGTAGATGCAATAACATTTATAGAAGGGTCAATATGTAAAAAATATTGCTCAGAGTGAACGCTAAAATCTTTAATTCCATTCACACTTTCATGTTCTTTATCAATAATGGCTACCTCGTAATCAACAAAATTGCCAGGATGACAAACGAATTGGCTCCCAACGAGAAACTGATAGTTTGTGTTATCTCGAAAAGCATCTGTCATGCCCCCATGCCAGCCTGCTAAACCTACACCGGAACCTATTGCTTCTTGTAAGTTTCCAATTTTTGAGTCTTTAATTTCCCAATTGTCATCATCTATATTTCCCATTGTCCATACTGGAAGAATGACATCGTATTTTTTTAAATAATTTAAATCACTCATAACATCCAAACTTTCAGAGATATCACTTTCAATATCAAATTTTTTTATTTCTTCAATAATGAATTTTGATGTTTCGATTGGCTCATGACCTTCCCAACCTCCAGCAATAAATAATGCTTTTTTACTCATCCTTTTATTGATCCAGCAGTAAGCCCACCTGTTATTTGTTTTTGAAAAAATAAAAATAGGACAGCTATAGGAGTAGCCGCTATTACAGATGCTGCAGCAATACTTCCCCATTCATTGCTAAAGTCGTCCATAAATACAACGTTTATTCCAAGAGCTACCGTGTACAAATTAGGATCTTTTAAAAATACTGCAGCAAGAATATAATCTGAATAAATTCCAATAAATGTAATTACAAATAATACAACGATTATTGGCCTTGCCAAAGGAGCGACAATTCTAAAAAATATTTGTGAATCATTTGCACCATCAACTTTTGCTGCCTCATCTAAAGATGTTGGGATAGTATCCATAAATCCTTTTATTAACCATGAATTAAAACCAATTGAGCCTCCTAAGTAAACGCAAATTAAACCAAAGTGTGTTCCTAGTCCCATGAACGGAGCCACATCGCTTATTTGAAAAAATAATAAATATATTGCTACAAAAGCTAGAAAAGCTGGAAACATTTGAATTAGAACTAACGTAATAAGACCTACTCTTCTTCCTCTGAACTTTAATCTTGCAAATGCATAACCAGCGAATGTCCCAAGAAGAACATTGAATATTCCAGCAATACTTGCAATTTTGTAGGTATTAAAAAGCCATCTAAAATATGGCACTAACGAATCTTCGTAAAGAGATTTGTAGTGTTTTAAAGTTAAAGCATCCGGTATTAGTTTTGAATTTTGTAAATTTGCAAAATCTGCGAATGAATTTGTAATCACATACAAAATTGGATACATCGAAAATACAACGAAAAATACTCCAACTAGATGTCTCCATCCATACTCTCGGATCCATTTAATTAACTTAGATGTTTCCATAAATCCGCTCTAATCTTTTTGAATATCTAAATGATATAGCTGAAATTATTAGTACAAGGAAAAATATAATTGTTGTAACTGCTGCTGCCAAACCAAATTGAACACCCCGGCCACCAGAAACTGCAAGGTTATAAGTAAAAGATATGAGAATATCTGTATATCCTACAGAGACATCAGCACCAACTAATGGTGGGCCTCCCCCAGTAAGCAAGAAAATTAATGTAAAGTTATTAAAATTGTAAGCAAATGCACCTATTAATAGTGGAGATATGGAAACTAATAGTAATGGAAAAGTAATTCTCCAAAAAGATTGCCTTGGTGTAGCTCCATCAACTTTTGAGGCTTCAATTAGTTCGGTTGGAATTGACTGAAGTGCCCCAGTTACTATTAAAAACATATAAGGGAAACCTAACCAAGTATTTACGAGTAAAACAGCTGCTTTTGAACTTGCTTCTGTCCTAAACCACCTTATTGGTTCAATATTTAATAATTGATATATAGGATCAAGCCAATCATTTATCAATCCAAAATCTGGATTAAGTAATCCTCTAAATACCAAAATAGAAATAAATCCAGGAATAGCGTAGGGAATTATATAGATTGATCTATAAATTTTTTGAAATCTTACTTTTTCATTATTTAAAGTTACGGCTAAAAATAAACCTACAAAAAAAGCAAGTAAAACAGAAAAGAATGCGAATTGAAATGTCCAAGTTGCGACAGTGCTTAAAGGTCCTCTAAATCTCTCATCGTCAAATATTCTTTGATAATTTTCTGAGCCTACAGTAATTCTCCAACCTGGATCAACAGAATCACCACCACATATAAAGTTACCTCTATCACCAAGTGTGCATGCTACATTCTGTCTGTTGTCATAAAGAATATCTGTGTCACTATCATATGAATATTTTTGTTGAGATGAAAATATTCTGCCGCTTGATGCACCAAATACTGAAATATTATATAATTTTATTCTTGTATTTTTATCTACTAGTAAAGAAAGGTCTTGTAACTGTGATGAATTTGCTATTTGTTCTTTTCCAGATAGTAAATAAAGTGAATCGGGTATGACAATGTTGTTATTTGAATCTTTGAATGATGGTTCGTGATTTGCATAATTAATGGTAGTGAATTCATCCGAAGTAATAGCTTTTCCAAAAAGTAAATTGTTTTCATCTAAGTCTGCAAGAAAATAATAGTCTAGATCTGAATCTTGCAAGACGTATAAATCAAACTCAACTCCTCTTTGTTCTTCAGTTGAAAATGTCAAATCTTCTAGACGTTCAATAACTTGAGTTTTAGTCAAAATATGACCTGTCTGCCAGTTTGTAAAGGATACGTAAAAGTTAAATCCTGCCGGAAAAACAACAAATGCCAGTAGGAATATAAAGCCAGGAGTTATCCATTTTAAAGGTTTGAGTCTGTTGGTGAGATATGTGAGATTTATAAGAAAAGTTACGATTCCAACGATGAGGAGTAAAAACCAAGACTCATAGGTGATAGCCAAAGGGACTATGTAAAACATTAATGCATTGAAAATACCCAATAAAACATATCTGATAATGGTCGAAATTTTCATATATATAAATATATCACAAAAAAATCGGGGCCCATTGCGAGCCCCGATCAAAATTATTTTTTAACTAACTATCCACCTGCAATGGCATCTCTCACTTGCTGAGCAGCTAATTTCATAGCGTCAGAAGCAGAATCAACAGTCACTCCTGTATCTTCATTTGTACCATAGTTTTGGTCTCTAATTATTAGTAATGCATCTCCAACTGGACCCCAAACACTTCCCATTTCTGGAATGTTAGGCATTGGAATACCGTTAGCTGCACTTGCTGCAAACTGTGCTGCAATTGGATCTTCTGTTTCAACAATTGCGAACAATGATTTAGTTGCAGGAAGTCTTGGATCTTCAGCATACATAGCTGCTTGAACATCAACAGTAGCAAAAAAGTCAAGTATAAAGCTTTGAGCCAATACCTTTTTTTCACTGAATGCTGAAATGAACATACCTCTAACTCCAACGAATGGAGTTGCAGCGCTACCATCAAATGAAGGTATTAAACCAACACCGTAGTTAACTGCAGATGCATCTCCTCTAGCCCATGGGCCAGTCATCCAAAACAAAGATCTACCTTCTTGAAATGCTGTCATAGATGCACCATAATCTGTTGCAGCTATTGTTCCATTTTTTACTAAGGTATCAAGATATTCTGCAGAAGATAATGCTGCAGAGTTATCAAGTCCGATATCTGAAGGATCAAATCCACCATCAAATTTAAATATGTATCCACCGTCTGATTGGATGAATGGCATGTTGTGATAAGCGTCTCCGCCTCCACCACCACCTGGGGCTCCAACACAGAGTTCAGTTCCTGCAGCATCACAAGCTGCTTTTACTTCTTCCCATGTTGATGGAACACCATCAATTAAATCTGAATTGTAATACATTGCGATAGCTTCAGTTGCATATGGAAAACCATAAACTTCACCACCATAGCTAAATCCTGCAATTCCTACATCAAATATGTCTGATTGAATTGAACCAAGGTCTATTGGAGCAACAACACCATTAGTTGCTACTTCACCAACAATATCATGAGGGCTTATAAATAAATCTGGTCCTTCTCCTGCAGGTCCTGCAGTTAAAACATCATCTTTAATTGAGCCGAAATCATAAATTACAACCTCTACGTCAACGCCTGCTGCTTGCTCATAAGCTCCAACTAATGGATCTAAGGCAACAGCTACTTTCTCTTCAGCCCAAACTACTAACTTTTCCGGAGGTGGAGAAGTTGTAGCAGGTGCCGCAAGTGTTTCCGATGGGGCCTCTTCGACTGCTGGCTCTTCAACTGTATCTTCAGATGAACCACCACATGCGACTAGCACCATGGAAAGAATTAATAAAATTGCGCCAAATCGCAATCTTGAATTATTCATACACTCCCTTTCTTAATATACGTATATTCAAAAATTGAATAATGTAAAGATTATAATTTTTAATAAGAAATATTTCTAATTAACAGAAAAATTTAAATCTCTTTGATTATCAAACCAAAATTTTCTGCTAAGTCAGATATCTTTAACTTTCCTGAACTTATTTCCAATTCACATTCTCCATAAACTGCCTCAACATTTTGTGCTGAAGTTGGGATTGAAATATCTTTATTTTGTTTATCTCTATTTACGATGCATAGAAATGATTCATTCTTTAATTTTCTTCTGAATATTACATAATTATCATCGAAACTAACCATTTGAAAATTTCCATATTTTAAAATAGGTTCATTGACTTTTATATTCATAAGTTCGCTTGTAAATTTCAGTAAATCTTTATTCCATTTATCTTCAGAATCCCATGGGAAAGGTTCTCTATTAAAAGGATCTCCCCCTCCTCCAAGGCCTATTTCGTCACCATAATAAATCCCAGCTATTCCTGGAAAAGTTGCTTGCAAAAACACAGCTCCAAATATTCCATCAGTGTTTGACTCACATTGGTTTAAAAAACGTCTTACATCATGGGAACTCAATAAGTTTTGGCATGCAGATAAAGCTTCAAATGAATACATCGAATATAAATTAGATAAAGAATTTGCGAATTCCTTGTTATCAATACGTTTTGTAGCAAAGAAATCTACCATGGTTTCTCTAAATGAATAGTTCATTGTTCCATCAAATCTGTCTCCTTGAAGCCACTGTGATGTATCTCCAAATATTTCAGAAATAAGCACTACATCTTTTTTTGCATTTTGCGCAATATCTCTAAAGTCTTTCCAAAATGAAAAATCTAATTCTTTAGCAACGTCCATTCTCCAACCATCAATATCAAAATTTTTAATCCAATATTCAGTAACATCTAAAGCCCATTTTCGTGCCCCATCATTTTTTAAATTCATTTTAGGCATATCTGGTACTCCCCACCATGCCTTAAAAGTCGGCTCTACAATAGGACCTTCATCATCTTTAATATCTACTGGTACTTTTGTTTCCTCAAAAGTCTTTTCTAGATATGCTTTATACTCTTCTTCATTGCCATCCCAGCCAACTTTGTAAGTATTCGAATATAAATGAGGTCTATGTATGAAACGTACAGGATAGTCAAATACAGTAAACCAATCTTTATATTCAGATTTTTCACCTTTTTCAACTAAATCTTGAAATGCATAATGTCTTGGATGAACATGATTCAGGGAACAATCTAATATAACTTTCATATTTTTCTTATGAGCTTCATCAATTAATTCTTTAAATGCTTCATCACCACCAAGACCATCATCTACTTTAAAATGATCCCAAGCGTCATACTTGTGAGTACTCGAAGATTGAAAAATAGGATTGAAATAAATGATATTCACCCCAAGACTTTTTATATAATCAAGTTTTTCTGTTACTCCATTAATGTCTCCTCCATGAAACCCCAGCCTTGTTGGCTCACTTTCCCAAGGCAAAGCATTTTTAGGTGTTATATCATCATTTCCGTTTCTGAATCTTTCAGGAAATACTTGATACATAACAGATCCATAAATCCAATCGGGTATTACATGCTTAGTAAATTCTTTTGAATTATAAATCCATTTTTCGGAAGGAGAAATGAAGTTGGCTACTCCACTTGTGCCATAGTAGATATTTAAACCATCAGCAGATTGGGCAGCAAAACTAAATTTGGATATATCTTTTTTAAATTCTAGGTTTATATTCCAAAATTTGAATCTATCTGTTTCAGCATACATTTCTAGCTCAAGGGGTCTTAGCTGATCGTCTTCAACCAATAACCAAACTTTTGCGATATTTGGTTCACTGTGAATTCTTAAATTTATATTCCCGTCTTCAGTTGGTGAAAAAAACTTTTTATCGTTTATATCAAATCTAAAATCATAATGACCTAAATGAACATCTCCTTCAAAAAATTCCAGTTTTTGAGCTTCATCTTTATCTGTAAATTCTACTGAATGACTTTCTACCATATAACCTAATCTGAATAAATATTGTACTATATAATTTAATTGAAAGGTTTCATTTGGATATTAAAAAGTCTGCAGGTCTAATAATGCACCCAACTGCATTGCCTAGTAAATATGGAATTGGTGATTTTGGTGATACTTCCAAATTATTTATTGATTTTTTAAATGAAACCTCAACCAATATATGGCAAGTTCTTCCACTTGGCCTTACGAGTCTTGATGAGTTTTCACCTTATTCAAGTCCCTCTTCAATTCTGGGCAATAGATACTTAATTGATGTAGATAAGCTATCGACTTACGATAAAGTCGATTTTGAAATTCCACAATTTTCAAAAGAGTATGTTCAATACAAAGATGTTTACAAATTTAAGGATGATATTTTTAAAAAAATTTCGGAAAATATAGACATAAATGATAAACCCTTTTCAACATTTCTTAATAATGAATTAATCAGAAAACATATAACTTTTTTAATACTGAAAGATTTAAACAAAGAATCATGGAACAACTGGGAAAAAATTCATCATAAATATAGTGATAATTTATTTGAAAAGCTATCAGATGAGAATTCAAAAATAGTAAATTTTCATGTCTTAACTCAATACGAATTTTTTAATCAATGGGACTCATTGAAAAAATATGCAAATGATAATAATGTTCAAATCCTTGGAGATATACCTATATATGTCAATCATGATTCAGCCGATGTTTGGTTAAACAAAGAAATGTTTGAACTTGATGAAAGTGGAAATATGGAATTTGTCTCTGGTGCAGTTCCAGATAGTTTTAATTCAGAGGGTCAGGTTTGGGGAAATGCATTGTATAAATGGGATATACATAAGAATGATGATTTTAAGTACTGGAAGGAAAAGTTGAATACATCATTGAATCTTTACGACTATTTAAGGATTGATCACTTTATCGGCTTCTTTAAATTTTGGGCAATTCCAAAAGGTGAATCTGCCTTAAATGGACACTGGAGAGAAGGCCCAAGATTAGATTTCTTTGAAACAATAAATAAGGATGTGGATTTAACTAGATTATTAGCTGAGGATTTGGGCGTTATTTTAAAAGAAACAAAAGAGGTTTTGGAAAAATTTAATATTCCAGGAATGAAAGTTCTCCAGCAGAGAATTCCCGATTCAGATGAAAACCTTCCTTATTTAGGTGATAGTGAAGAGATCGATAAAAAAAGTTTATTTGATGAAGCATCTGATGATTATTTTGAAGAGACTCACCCAAGTAATTGGGAGTTTAGTCTTGCAGCCTATACAGGAACTCATGATAGCCCTACGACTAAAGAGTGGTTTGATGAAGTAAGTAAATCTAAATACCAAAATTTTCTAGATTATTCTCAACTGATTAATAACAAATTTGACAATGATGTCTGGAATTTTATTTCACTTGTTTGGGAGTCAAATTGTCAATTAGCTATTACTACAGTCCAAGACTTGTTAGAACTTGACTATAAAGGAAGATTTAATATTCCTGGAACATCTGAAAATAATTGGATATGGAGATTAGATAATTTTGATTCTCTTAAAAATGTAACAAATGTTTTAAAAGAATTAAATCACTCAACTAATAGAAATTAATTACTGTCCCTTATATAGTCTATGACTAACTGCGCTTGTTCCTCAGTTATACGAACTGCAGGCATTGATCCTTTACCTTTTAAAATAGTTTGAAGCCAATATGAGTCTGGTTTATCTAGAACATTACTCATTTTCAGACTAGGCCCAACCCTTCCAGAAAAATCTTCTTGATGACATGCAGAACATCTGGCTGTATAAATTTCTTTTCCTGATGTAAGCTCAACTGTCTCTTGAGATCCACATGCAATAAATAAAAAAAGAAACAAAAAAAGAACTTTTTTCATTTTTATTCTTCTTCTAGACCAGTTTTAAACTCTCTAGTTGATTTGCCTAATGATCTTGCCAAACTTGGTAATCTTTTGGCTCCGAAAAGCAATAATAAAATTGATAAGATGATAAGTAATTCAGGTAATCCTAATCTCATAAGTTAATTTTAACTTAATTTATTCTTTATTATCCTTTAAAGATTTCTTTTGTAAAAAACTAATAAGTACATAACCAACAATAGAAAAAGCAATAAAGAATAGTATTTGGTCTAAATTATCTAGGTTTGGAAATTCTGGCCTTGTCACAACTGCTTCTATTTCTCCTTCGCTATTTATTCGAGATTCTAAAATGTTCCTAAATGGCCAGATCTTTATTAAAGAACCAATTAAAAACCCAGAGAGTAGTGACAAAATTTCATTTTTTAAATTTGTAAATAAATATGACAAGACTCTACTAAAAATGATTAGCCCAACAATACATCCAACAGCAAAAATAGATAGTATTTGTAAATCAAAATTCTTTATTGCATTAATGATGAATTCATATTTTGAGAGCAAAAGAAGGATAAATGAACCACTTATGCCGGGAAGTATCGTAGCTGTGACTGCAATTGACCCTGATAAAAAAATAAAAATCGATGTGTTTGGGGTTGATGCTGGTGAAAGAAACGAGATTAATCCAGCAATTACAATTCCTGTTACTAATAAGAGAACATTTCGGCTATTTAGGCTTTCAACTTGTTTAATGATCATTACTGCCGAAGATAAAACTAGACCAAAAAATAATCCCCAGATTTTATATTCATGATTTGCCAATAAAAAACTGATTATGTTTGCTAAAGAAAAAACTGCCGCAGTAATACCTAAATAAATAGTCAAAAGAAAATTTCCATTAAGCTTTGACCAAAATTTTTTTATGCCATCTCTAAATAATATTTTAAATAATGAAAGATCAATTCTTCTTATGGACTCAATAAGTTCTTCATAAATACCAGTTATTAAAGCAATTGTACCTCCGGATACTCCAGGAACAATATCAGCTGCACCCATCGCGACGCCTTTTAAAAAAAGAACTGCTCTTTGTTTCAATTTAAGCCTCTGAAGTCTTTGGAGAAAATAAATTATAAAATATAGGTGATATTGTTGCTGTTAGGACTGCAAGAAGAATAATTTGTTGTTCTAGGGATTTTGATATTAGTTCGAGTTCAACTCCAATTTCAGCCATCGCAATAATTAAACTAAACCTTGCTGCAAGAAGAAATCCACCCGCAACAAGTTGTCTAAGTTTTATCTTTGTAAAAATAAGTAGAAACGAAGGGATGATCTTAACTACTAATGCAATTCCCAAAAGACTTACAACCTCAACATAGAACTCAGTATTTTTAAAAACTTCAATATCGTAATTTAATCCGATATTTATGAAAAATATTGGAATCAAAAACCCATAAGAAAAACCCTTTAGACTGTTTTCAAGACTTCCTCTATTAGGAAATATAAATGCAAATAATGTTCCTGCCAAAAAAGCTCCAAGAATATATTCAATATCAAATAGAACCGCAACACCCACTAAAGTTAGCATCAAAGCAATAGAGCTTCTGATTCCCATTTCTTCTGGATCGCTTCCATCAAACATTCGTGAAAAAAGCTGGGGATTCCACCATGCAATTCTTCGAATGATTCTAAGAATTAATATTACGATTAAAAAGTACAAGATTACGTTTAGGTTGGATAAAGAAAAACCTTCTGAGTGTTGTAATGATGCAAAAACTGTTACACCGATCAAAGTAAATATGTCGGCAATAAGTGCCGACATAAACAATGTTTGACCGTAATTTGTTTTAATTGTGTCATCACTTCTTAGCACTGTAATGACAATGTCAACGCTTGTTGTGCAAAGTACAAGTGCGAGGAATATTGGATAATCTAAGGTAATAATTAAATAAAATGATGTGGCAACCGTCAAAATATATATTGAAAGAGGAACTGATAAAGTTCTAAGTCCCTTTTCTCTGAATTTATCCAATTCAATTTCAAATCCAGAAAGAAACATCAGCAACATAAATCCAAATATTGCTAGACCGGAGATGAATTCAGAAATTTTGACAATACCAAGTACAGGACCTACTAAAATTCCATATGCAATTTCTAAAACAATGCTTGGTATATTTATTTTCTCCGCAACTAAAGGCAATAGGAATGCACCTAAAGATATTATTACCAAGGATAAAGCGTCAAAATTTTCCATTAATTAGGAATATATAAAACTGAAGATTTAGAGTTCTGCAAAACAAATTCAGCAATTTTCTTACCTTGCCAGTTTGATTGGCTTGTTTGACTTATTATTGATAAATCTATCTTGTCAGTAAAGGAGGTGAAAACTTTTGCTTCATTGCCCTCAGCGTTAATAATTTCGCATTGAACTTCGTTAGATAGTGCTAAATCTTGAATCTGTTCAGAATATAGTCCAGATTTATTTGTTGTTTCGGATTGTAAAAATTTTGGTTGTGTTACATTTAAACCAATAACATCGGCAGAAAGAGTAGATGCTAAATCAAAAGCTACATTAACGGGGCTATTGTCACTGAAATCATCACTTACAAGTATTCCAATTTTCTTATATGGAAATGTTGATCTTGAAAATAAAAATGGAATCTTATGCTTATTTGAAAAATTGATATAAGTTTTTATTTTAGACTTTGTTACTTCCTTTTCATCGAATGGAATCAAAACTGTACCTATTGAAAAAGAATCTTTATTTGTCTCAATTTCCTTTAAGAGTGATTTTTGAACATCATAAAGTTCGAAATCTTGATCTTTCATTATTGCTTTATAGGTTTCAGTCTGATCCTCTTTTTTATCTGCAAATATATCACCGGAAGTTAATATATCAAGTTTGTCCGCTTTCGTATTTCTGAGAAAATATTCTGCTTCTGACAAATTTTTTAATTCATCTTCATTGTTTAGATAAACTGCAACATTTTTTCCAAACTCCAGTGGAAATCTTGACTCCGATCCAGAAAATAAATTAACGACATTAGCGAAAGCTCCTGATTGAAGAACTATTGTTACAAGATCACCTGTTTCAAGTTCAGTATCACCATGTGGTATCACAACATTACCTTTTCTTAATAGTGCGCCAACAATAAAAAAGTCTGAACCAATATCTTTTAATTTCTTTCCCCTTGCTGGACTGTCAGAATTAATTTCTAATTCAATTGCTTCTGCTCTACCACCAGCAAAAGCCTGTGAAACTACTCTTCTTGGCTCTAAAATATGTTCAAGCCTTCTCCCAATTATTATGTCAGGATCAACAACTTCTACATCTAGATCTTTATATTGTTGTAAATTATTTTGATCATTTACGATTGAAGACAATCTAAATATATCATTTTGTTTTGCTATTTTTAATGCTTCAATATTAACTTCATCATCATCCGTCAAGGTTACAATTGCACTCGCATTTTCTATACCTGCTTTTTTTAACACTAGTGTTGAAGTACCGTCACCTTGGTACTTTTCTATTTGTCTGTTTGGATTGAAATTTCTTAATTTTTCTTGGTCCATATCAATCACAGATACACTCCATCCAGTGCTTATTCTGTTTATTAATTGACGCGCTTCTCCATGTGCGCCGATGATAATTACTTTCACGTGTTTATTATCCTATATATACGATTTTCATAAAGGACTACTTTTAAAAACTTATGATGAATAAGAGAGATTTAATGGGGTTTTTTTAATTTTTACTTAATTTTTAATGTTTAATTATTGAAAAGAAAATGTAAAACATCTCCATCTTCAACAATATAATCTTTTCCCTCAGCCCTTAATCTTCCAGCTTCTTTTGCTCCCTTTTCTCCGTTATTTGAAATGAAATCTTCAAATCCAATGGTTTCTGCTCGTATAAATCCTTTTTCAAAATCACCGTGTATTTTTCCAGCTGCCTTTGGTGCTTTATCTCCAATATTTATTGTCCATGCTCTTACTTCTTCGGGACCAGCTGTAAAATATGTTTGTAATCCTAAAAGTTTATAACCTGCATTAATTAATCTGTCTAGTCCCGAATCGCTCTGCCCCATTTCTAACAAATACTCACTTTTTTCTTTAGGGTCAAATTTAGAAATTTGTTGTTCTACATCTGCACAAATAGCAACTACTTTAGAATTGTCTCTTTTTGCATATTCGATAATCTCATCAAGAAAAGTATTATCCTTGAATCCACTTTCACTTATATTTGCTACGTATAAAACTGGTTTTAAAGTTAGTAGTTGAAAACCTTTTAAGATTTTTAATTCCTCGTCATTAAAAGACAACTGCCTAATACTCTCTCCATCTTCAAGGACAGGCAGTATTTTTTCTAATAAGTTCTTTAACAGGATTCCCTCTTTATCTCCAGATTTTGAGTTCTTAAGTGATCTTTGATAAAGTTTTTCTACTGTACTTAAATCTGCCAAAACAAGTTCAGTATTAATAATCTCAATGTCATCTATTGGTGAAACTTTTCCAGAAACATGTACGATATCATCATTTTTAAAAGCACGAACAACATGAACTATTGCTTCAGTCTCGCGAATGTTTGCCAAAAATTGATTACCTAAACCTTCTCCTTTTGAAGCTCCTTCAACCAACCCTGCTATATCTACAAATTCCATAACTGCTGGTATTACTTTCTTGGGGTTTACGATCTGAGATAATTTATCTAAACGCTCGTCAGATATCGGAACAATTCCAACATTTGGTTCAATTGTGCAAAATGGATAATTTTCTGATTCTATGTCTGCTTGAGTTAAAGCATTAAATAATGTTGATTTTCCTACATTAGGTAACCCGACGATACCACACTTAAATCCCATAATTTTTTTCCATTTGATGAAGGATAATTAACTTTTTTATTTATTTTTGCAATGAGAGCCCCATCGAGTAAATATTTTGATTAAAGTCATAATTGAGGGGATATATGACCGAAAAAAATAACAAAAAAACTATTTTCGGCTGGTCAATGTACGATTGGGCAAAATCTGCATATGAAACTACAACTCTTGGTGCAGTTATGCCAGTATATTTTGTAAGTGTTGTTGTGCCAGAAGAAGGATTTTTATTCAGAGGTAATTTATACACAGGTGCTGAGGTATGGGGATTTGCAATTGGTTCAGTTTTATTCATTTTCTTTCTAATTATGCCAACAATTGGAGCCATCGCAGACCTCGCTGGATCCAGAATGAGATTATTTAAGTCTTTTGCTTATGGAGGAGCAATATTTGCATCTACATTTTACTTTGCTCAATCAGGAGATGTTGTTTTAACCCTTTTGATATATTTCTTAGCTCAGCTTGGTGCAACTGGATCAAATGTTTTTTACGATAGTGTTTTAAAAGATATAACAACAGAAGATACTATTGATCAAGTTTCTGCAAAAGGGTACGCCCTTGGGTATTTAGGTGGAGGTTTACAGCTTCTACTTTCATTAGTTATCATACAGCTCGGACCTTCATTGCTTGGAATTGATGCAACTTTAGCATCTAGAATTGCAATAGCTTTTGCAGGTTTATGGTGGTTATTATTCTCAATATTTAGCTTTTCTAGAATGAAAATAGACGAAACAAAACCTGAAGAAACTCTTAATAAAAACTATTTAACAGCAGGATGGAAGACAAACTTGACTACCCTCAAAAAAGTAAGAAAATTTCCTTTCTTGCTTTATTTTTTATTGGCATATATTTTCTACTGGGATGGAGCCCAAACAGTAATTAATATGGCAGGTCCATTTTTTAGTGAAGTACTTTTGCTTGATCAGACATCGATAATAGTCGTTTATCTTGTTGTACAATTTATAGCTTTTATTGGTGCAAGGCTTGCTGGTTATCTTGCTGGAAGAATTGGTCAGAAAAACACCTTAGTTTTTACAATCGCGCTTTTCTTTCTGGCAGGCAATGGTGCATACTTTGTACCTGCAGAACAACTTTTACCTGTCATACTTTTAGGTGTAGTAGTTGGTATGGGAATGGGTGGACTGCAGTCTGTCAGTAGAAGTGTATATGCAACGATGTTACCAAAAGGAGCAGAAGGTGAATTTATGGGTTTCTTTTCAGTAATTTCTAGATTTTCTGCAATTTGGGGACCTTTGATATACAGTTATGTGAGTTCGACTACGGGTAATCCAAGGTTATCTCTACCAGGTATCTCATTATTTTTCGTAATAGGATATTTACTTTTAAGAAATGTTGATATAAATGCGCAAATCACAGAAGAAGAATGGGCAGCTAGCTAATCAATTTAGCTAAATTTGAATACAGACCAGATACCGTGATAGGTCCTACTCCTCCAGGATACGGAGCTCTTCCACTCAAGTAATTATCTAAATCAGTGTCATCTATGTCACCATATGATTTTCCTTCAACAATAGAAATACCAACATCTATGACATAGGAGTTTTCTTTAAAATATGACTTATCAAACAACTTTGATTTTCCAACTCCAGATATGAAAATATCTGCATTGGATATAAATTCTTTTTGATTCGAAGTTTTGCTATGAATTACTGACACATTTGCATTATATTGTTTTGAGCTTAAAATTTTCGAAAGGGGTGAGGTTACTAACCTTGATCTTCCTGCAATAACAATATTCTTATCTTCGGTATCAATTTGATAATGTGATAACAATTCAAGTATTGCTAATGAAGTTGCAGGAATAACATTAAAGTTGTCAGAATAAAGCTTTCCTAAATTGAATGAGGTTAGACCGTCGACATCAATATCACTTGGAATTAGATCAATAATCTTTTCAATATCCAAGTGATCAGGCAGTGGAAGCTGAATAATCATTCCTTGCGATGATGAGGAGTACTTAACAATTGTTTCTTGAAGTTCACTTTCTAATGTGGTCTCATTCAACTTAATCCAATTAAATTCAACACCTAATTTTTCAGCTTTTTTCTCTTTTACTGATACATACATTAAAGATGCAGGGTTGTCTCCTACAGTAATAGCCGTTAGTTTTGGAAGTTTATCATTTTCAGATGTGTAATCTTTAAAAATATCTTTACTATGTATATCTAGATTTTCTGCAACAGGTTTACCATATAAGATTTTGGACATACGACAAGTTTAATAAATCACTTAGTTAGTTTATAAATTATTTCGTTAAAATGACATTGGAGATAAATGTGGAAATTTCTAAATTAAACAATAACATAACGCCATCTGGAACCATGGCAATATCAAACAAAGCAAGATTATTGAAAGAACAAGGTAAACCAGTAATTGGTTTTGGAGCTGGCGAGCCTGATTTTCCTACTCCAGCACATGTAATAGAAGATGTAAAACTTGCATCTGAGAACCCTACGTATCATAAATATTCTGCTGTAGGCGGATTAAAAATATTAAGAGATGAAATTTCGAGAACAACTGCTGAGTATTCAAATTTTGAAATAAATCCTGATAATGTCGTAGTAACCAATGGAGGAAAACAAGCAATACTTACTACATTTATGTCATTGCTTGATGCAGGAGACGAAGTATTAATTCCATCCCCATATTGGACAACATACCCTGAAGCAGTAAAAATTGCTGGAGGACAACCAGTAATTGTGGATACTGATTTCGAAAATGATTTTAAAGTAACTGTAGAAAAACTTGAGAAAAAAATTTCTGAAAAAACAAAAGTACTTGTCTGGGTGTCACCATCAAATCCAACTGGTGTAGTTTATACAAAAGAAGAAGCATTAGAAATTTATAACTGGGCATTTGATAGGAATATTTGGATACTGTCTGATGAATTATATGAACATTTAGTGTATGAAGGAGAAACATCTCCATCACCAGCAATTATTGATAAAAATTTTGAGAAGACAGTAATAGTAAATGGTGTTGCAAAAGCTTATTCTATGACAGGATGGAGAGTTGGTTGGATACTTGGAAATGATGAAATAATTAGCTTATCTAAAAAAATTCAATCTCATGCAACATCGAATGTTGCAAATATTACACAAGTAGCAGCTTATTCTGCATTAAAAAATGGGTTAGATAGTACAAATGAAATGAAAAAAGCATTTAACAAAAGAAGAGAATATGCATTAAATCAATTTAATAATATAAACAACATCAAAGTTCCAAATGCAACAGGTGCATTTTATGTTTTTCCAGATATTAGCTATTACACTAAAGGGCCCATAGAAGGCGTTTCATCATCAATTGAACTCTGTGATTGGCTGCTTGAAAAATACTTCATTGCTTTTGTTCCAGGTGAAGTTTTTGGAAAAGAAGGATTTTTTAGATGCTCTTATGCTCTTAGCGATAATGATCTTGAGGAAGGCCTCACAAGACTTAAAGAGGCTCTAGACTCAATTTAATGGAACAAGTAAAGAGAAAAAGTTTATATTCCTGGTTACTTTTTGATTTAGCAAATACCGTTTATGCATTTGTAATTCCAGGTTTATATTTTTCTGTATGGTTAGTAACTGAACAGGGTTGGACAGATCAAGCGTTAGGGCTTGCAACTTCAGGAGCAATGATAATCGTAGCACTGACAGGTCCCTGGGTTGGTGCAAGAAGTGATGGCGCTCAAGGCAAGAAACCTTTACTACTAATAACAACTGTGATTTGTATAGTTGCTACTTTTTTTCTTGGAACATTTAATGTCAATGTTTCAGTTCTGCTATTTATTTTGTCATTAATTGGATTCAATCTTGGATCGGTTGTTTATGACGCGCTTCTTGTTTCAGTAAGTAACGAAGGTAACAGAGGAAAGATTTCAGGGATGGGAGTTGCTTTTGGATACATTGGATCACTTATTGGTTTTGGAGTAGCATCTCTTTTACAGAATTTTGGTTATAGTTATGTTGAAATCTTTAGATCTGTTGCGATTCTATTTCTTATATTTTCTATCCCAGCTTTTTTATTTATTGAAGAGAAAAAATTTAATATTAACAAAGTCAAAGTAAGATTTAGAGAATCTCTTTACATAGTTATCAAATCATGGAAACACTCAAGAGAATACAAAGGGTTAACTAGGTTTCTTATTGGAAGATTTTTTTATGCTGATGCAATTAATACATTGATAAGTGGGCTTTTGGCTGTATATCTTGTTGAGGAAGCTGGTCTTACTGCTGAAGATAGCCAAAATTTACTAGCACTGGCAATAATTATCTCAATTATTGGCGGTTATGTTTACGGAAAAGCAGGTGATAAATACGGGCCAAGAAAATGCACATTATTTAGTCTTGGATGTTGGATGGTTTCGTTGATCATTGCAGTAATATCAACTGAGTTTGACATTGAATGGCTAATTTATGTAACTGGTGTAATAGGTGGTTTTAATATTGGCGGTATATTTGCTGTTGATAGAGTTTTCATGACAAGATTGAGTCCTAAAGAACACCTTGGTGAATTTTACGGACTGTACTCTACTGTAGGTAGATTTGCTACGATCGTAGGACCAATTTTATGGGGATTTATAGTAAATACTCTTGATTATGGAAGAAACATCGCAATGTTGTCTCTTGTATTCTTACTGTTAATTTCGTTTTTTATTATCAAAGGTGTTTCTGATGAGGAAAATATATTGAACTAATCCTTTAAAAGAAAAAGAATCTTTTCTTCTTTTTAAAAGTATTCAATTCTTCTCGTGTGTTTTTAAGTTTTTCTCTCAAAAATTCACTTTCTGCTTCGGCTTTTGCAGCTCTCTCTCTAGCTTCTGCCATTAACTTATCTGCCTCGTGTAAATTTCCTAATTGATCTAAAACTTTATTCCAAGCAGAAATAGGAACCATCATATTTTCTTCATCACTATCTAAATCTTGAGAATCTTGTTTAACTATTTCCGGTTCATTAATATTTTCATCATTATCATTTTTATCAGTATCATTTTTATCAGTATCATTTTTATCGTCAGAAAAAAAATTATACTTTTTTGACATTCTTTCTTCGTAATTACTCATTAAATAAAATCTTCTTTCATTGACTCGAGTGTAGGATATTCAAACTCAAATCCAGCTCTTAAAAGTTTTTCTGGTATTGCTCTCAATCCCCCAAGTACAAGAAATTCACCCAATTCCCATCCAAGTGCTATTTTAATAACAAAGCTAGGGACAGGGGGTGCGAAGAATCCTTTATTCATCATTTTTGCAACTATTTTTGAAAATTCTTTTTGTTGAAGAGGTTCAGGAGAAGTTATATTTACAGGACCATCAATATTATTATTTTCCAAGCAAAAAAGATAGGCGTTTGCAACATCATTAACAGAAACCCAAGACCAATATTGCATGCCCGAACCTAATGGTCCTGAAAGATTAAATCTTGAAACAAGAGTTAATATATTTGTTGCAATATTTCCTTTGCCCAAAACTAGTCCTTTTCTTCCAAAGACTACTCTTACATTTAATTTTTTTAATTCATCAAGAGGCTCTTCCCAACATTCTTCAGCAACCATTTGAAGAAATTCTCCCCTATTATATTGGGTTGATTCAGTCACTACTTCATCATTATGATCACCGTATATATTATTTCCAGAAGCTGTAATGAATATAGATGGAAATGTGTCCACCGATTTAAAGGAATCTATGAATAAATCAGAAGCCCACTTTCTAGACCAATAAATTCTTGATTTTTTTTCTTTTGACCATCTACCTCCAGCAAAAGGGAAAAAACCAGTAATTTCAGAAGGAGCTATGCTTTCTCCTGCTAAATGGATAATGGCATCTAATTCTTGAAATTTTTGAATATCTATTTCTTTTTTAGCAGGACTCCAGAAGATCTCATCATCATTTTTTGCTTCTCTTCTTACAAATTTTCTTACTTCGTGACCAGAATCTTGAAGTTTTTTAACAACTCTTTTTCCAATAAATCCGGATGCACCTGTGACTCCAACAATCATTCCTCTTCATCCCCATAAAAAAGAAAAAAGTCCTCAATTTGCTTTTCAAACTCTTTTACAGCTGTTCCCATATTTTTTGTAAAGTTTACAGTGACTACATTTGATTGAATAAATATATTTTCAATATCATTTGAATATTGAAATAATTTCATCGCTAATTGTGCACTGATTTCGTTTGTTAATGAAGCATGGGCAATATTGTGGTAAGTTTCACCATCCTGTCCCGATAATGATCTGTTTAAATCAAAAATTACATTCTTACCAAATTGAGTAGTTCTTAATTCAATTTTCTGTCCCATTAGTATTCGCCAATCATCATTACTCTAATAAGATTAGTTGCTGCCTCTTTATTTGGAGGTGTACCAGCGACAATTACAACTTTATCATTTTTTTTAAAGTTCTTCTTATCTTTTAACCACTCATTGGCAATGGAAAACATTTCATCAGTTGTTTCTAATCTATTAATTTTTATCTGCTCTACACCCCAAAAGAGATTTAGTTGATTATAAGTTTTATCGATAGAAGTAAAAGTGAATATCGGTGCATCCGGTCTATGATTTGATATCAACAGTGGGGTTCGTCCTGTTTCAGTAAAAGCAACAATTGCTCTTGCATTTGAATCATTTGCAACTTGAACTGCGGCTTTAGATAATGAATTTGTGAGTTCTTTGGAAACTAAAATATCTTTCTTATTTAAATAATTTTTATTTGAGGTTTCATCAACCTCTTCACAAATGTTTGCCATAACTTGAACTGCTAGAATTGGATTATCACCTATAGAAGTTTCAGCAGATAACATAACTGAATCTGTACCATCAATTATTGCATTTGTGATATCGGATACTTCAGCTCTTGTAGGCCTAAACGATGTAATCATAGAAGTAAGCATCTCGGTTGCGGTAATTGTTATCTTTCCCTGTAAATTACTTTCATTTAAAATTTCCTTTTGAATTAGAGGTATTTGTTCTAGGGGTAATTGCACTCCTAAATCTCCACGTGCAACCATAATTCCATCAGATTCTTTAATAATTGCTTTTAAATTTTTAACAGCTGCTTTAAGTTCAATTTTAGCAATTACCATTGTGTCTGAATTAATAAGTTTTTTTACGTTTAATATGTCATCTGCATTTCTTACAAAAGAAACGGCAACAAAATCTACGTTTAGTTGATTTCCAAATTCAAGATCTTCTTTATCTTTATCAGTAAGTGTTGAGAGTGAAAGTGAAGAATCTGGGAATGCAACACCTTGATTAGATCTAAGTTCACCACCAACTTCTACGATTGCAGTAAAAATAGTCTTAGTTTTTTTAGAAACCCTTAGTACAATCTTTCCATCATCAATTAAAACTCTCTCACCCTCATTAACATCCTGAAATAACTTTTCATAATTTATTAAAATTGCTTCGTCTTGGAATTTAATATTATTTGATAACTTTATTTCATTATTTCTTTCTAATTGCATAGCTTTTTCCAATGTACCCGTTCTTATTTTGGGACCTTGGATATCTTGCATAATCGCAATATTTTTATTTGAAGATCTTGCCCACTCAACTACTTTTTTATGGTCTGCATGAGATCCGTGTGAAAAATTAAGTCTAAGAACATTGGCACCTGCATCAATTATCTCGTCAATTAATTCTTTACTATTTAGGCTTGGACCAATTGTTGCAATAATTTTAGTTTTTCTTGCCATTTCAATATATAACTTAATAGGATGAAATATGTAAAGTACTTTAATGATAAAAAAATTTTTAATTGCGATACCAGTTAGGGATTTTATAAATCCTATGTCCAGATTGGATAATATTTTATCAACATCAAATAGGATTAAACTTTCAAAAGCAATGCTATTAAACATTGTTGAATCATTTCAAGATGAAAATATTGAAATTGTATGTGTTACAAGAGATAAGCTTGTTAAGGAATTTTGTGATAAAAATAATATTAAAATTTTTTCGTCAAAAAGAACTGGGATGAACAACGAGTTAGAAGATATATTAGATTCAATAGAATATGATCATTGGACTATCTGTCACGCTGACTTACCATATATAAATAAATTTTTTGCAAAGGAGTGGATAAAAAGCTGCAAAGTTTCAGATATAGTTATTTGCTCAAGTAAAGATAATGGGACTCCTCTTTTAGGAGGTAGTGCCAGAGTAACCCAATTAAAATATGGTCAAAACAGTTTTGAAAAACACATGAAAATATTTCAAGATAACAATTTTGATATTAAAAAATCATTTAATAAAGAATTCTGTTTTGAAATTGATGATGAAAATGACTTTCAAGAATTTCAACAACACTTACCAA
This sequence comes from Candidatus Actinomarina sp., assembly GCA_045563315.1. Classification (GTDB taxonomy): domain Bacteria; phylum Actinomycetota; class Acidimicrobiia; order Actinomarinales; family Actinomarinaceae; genus Actinomarina. Next base: position 43,054 of record JBJKUD010000024.1, read on the forward strand.
GATGGTACAAGAATATTAATACCTAGCAGCCCCGACCGGATTTGAACCGGCGTTTCCGCCTTGAGAGGGCGGCGTCCTAGGCCTCTAGACGACGGGGCCTCGCTCGGGGAGAAGGATTTGAACCCTCAACGATGGGACCAGAACCCATTGTGTTGCCAATTACACCATCCCCGAAAGTAGCAGCCCCGACCGGATTCGAACCGGCGTTTCTTGGTTGAAAACCAAGCGTCCTAGGCCTCTGGACGACGGGGCCGTATTTGTATAAGAATATAGTAACTTATTTATTAATTGTTACAAATTTTCAATCATTTCAGCAAGTCTTGCGATAGTTGCAGATTTTCCTAGAGCAAAAATTGACTCAAATAAAGGAGGGCTGATATTAGTACCTGTTACTGCAATTCTTGTTGCTTGAAATCCTTCTTTGGGTTTCATATTTAATTCTTTTAATTGTTCTCTCATCATATTTTCAATATTTTCTAAATTAAAATCTTCCATTGATTTAAATTTCCCACGAATAATTTCAAGATAACTTTGAACATTTTCAGAGTTAACACTATTCCATTCATCAACGTTAACTGTGAATGGTTCATCTAATAAGAATTTAACCTGATGTATTATGTCATTTAGTGTCTCAAGCCTCTCCTGTACAACTTCAAGAATTAAATTAATTCTTTCAAGTTCCTCTTTAAATATTTCTCTCCCCAAACTATAAGAAATATTATCTATTGCTTTTTTGGAAAATTCATCGTTGTTAAGATTTCTAATGTATTGACCATTCATCCAAAGCAATTTTACGGTGTCAAAAATTGCTGGATTGGGTAGTACATTTTTAAGATCAAAATTATCTATTGCTACTTCTCTTTGAAAAATTTCTAGATCGTCACCTGGAGACCAACCTAGTATCGACATATAGTTAAACATTGCATTCGCTAATATTCCTTGGTCTCTGAATGAAGAGACAGAGGTGTCACCATGTCTTTTGCTTAATTTCTTACCATCAGGTCCAAATAACAATGGTAAATGACAGAAGTCAGGAATTTTTGCATCAAGTGCTTCCATTATCATTATGTGTTTTGGAGTAGATGAAAGTATATCTTCTCCCCTTGCAATAATAGATATCTCATAATCAATATCATCAACCGTTGAGGCTAAATGATATGTTGGAGTTTTGTCTGATCGAAGAATAACAAAGTCCTCAATATCATTTGTGTTGAAATTCATATCACCTCGGATATAGTCTTCAAAATAAATATTTTTATTTTCTTCAACTTTGAATCTTATTGCTCCATCGTCTTCATAAGCTAAGCCTTTTTCGACTAAATATAGAGCAATTTTTTCATATCGATCGAATCTATCTGATTGTTTGTAGGATGTTGAAGACTCTTTATTAAATCCTTCATCCCAATCAATGCCTAACCATTCAAGGCCTTCAATTATATTTTTTTGAAACTCAGGTGTGCTTCTCTCAACATCAGTATCATCGATTCGTAATAAAAATTTACCATTGTGCTTTCTTGCATACAACCAATTAAATAAAGCTGTTCTTGCATTACCAATATGAAGCTCACCTGTTGGAGATGGTGCAATTCTTAATTTCATAAATTACTCAACTAAATTAATTAAACTTCCAAGAGTTTCTATTTCGATCTTTATTTCATCACCCGGTACAATTTTACTTACCCCTTCAGGAGTACCTGTCAAAATAACGTCACCTGGTAATAATGTCATAATTGAAGTAATGAATTCTAAAATTTCACCAATTGAAAATATCATATCTCTGGTGTTGCCATCTTGTTTCAATTCTCCATTTACATATGCTTTAACACTTAGCTCAGGATTGCTTGAAAAATCTGTTTGAATGTATGGACCAAGGGGACAAAAAGTATCAAAACCTTTTGCTCTTGTAAAATGTCCAGTTTTTCCTTGAAGAACTCTTTCAGATAAGTCATTAGCATTTGTAAATCCAAGAACATGATCAGTCCAATTTTCTTTTGAAATATTCTTACTTATTTTTGATATCACTAAAGCTAATTCTCCTTCATGATCTACATGTTGCCCAATTTTTGGGTAAATTATATTTTGACCAGTGCCTATTACTGACGTTGAAGGCTTTATAAAGAAAACAGGATTATCTGCTTGATACTGATAACCAGGTAAGCCCATTTCAGCAGCATGTTTTGCATAGTTTTTTGCTACTGCAACTACTTTTGATGGAAGCACTGGTGCTAGTAATTCAATTTCTTCGAGTTCATATATTTCTTCAGTACTTTCCCAAACTACGAGAGGGGAACCTTCGTAGCGAACAACTTTACCGTCAATAAGTTCACCATAAAAAATTTCGTTTTGATGTTTTGCTCTTACAATTTTCATACTTCTATCAATATTAAGGCATAGGAAAAATAGAGTGTTTAGTAAAAATTAATTATTGAGATAAGTGACTGACCCTTAATTTTATCTTTTGCGCATTTATTAAGTAAGTCATCAGTGAGATCGCCTAAGTTATCCTCAGTGATTCTTAATATACCTAAAATGTGGTGAAAATCATATATAGTTGGTGCTCTACCGAAATGAGAAGCTCTACTAATCATTAAATTAGTCACAATTGAAGTTACAAGTTTTTGTCTTGGATGGTGTTGCCATAAAGTTTTATATTTGTTTACAATTTTTAAAGCAAAACCACTATCTGGCCCTGTACTTCCAAATATTTCTTGATTTTGTGGATCAAGTTTTTCATTATATCTATTTGATCTTCTTGGCACAGGTAATGAAGGCTCATTAATTCTTTTTGCATTGTCAAGGTTAATATTGGGTTCTTGTGACATTAAATCAATGTTATATACGATTTAAAATTATCATCCTTTGCGTTCACAACATCTTCGTAAGAATTTATTAGATCTGATGTTATCTCTCCAACTTTCCCATTTGAGATGTCATCCCCATCAATACTTACTACACCAATAACACCTGTTGCTGTTCCTGTAAAAAATACTTCATCGGCATTTTTTAAGTCATCAACAGTCAAATTCTTTTCTTCGATAGAAATGTTTTTACTTTTTGCAATTTCAATTACTGTTCTTCTCGTGATTCCATTTAAAGCACCTGTTGAATTTGGAGGTGTGAATATATTATTGTTTTTTACAATAAATATATTTTGCCCGCTTCCTTCAGCGACAGTCCCATCATCCCCAAGCATGATTGCATCATCATAACCATTATCGACTGCATCAATCTTTGCCAAAGTTGAGTTCATATACCCACCAACTCCTTTAGCTAGTGGAATAAAACTAGTTGGACTTATCCTTTTCCATTTTGATATACATACATTTACGCCTTCATTGACAGCATCATCACCTAAATAAGCACCCCATAGCCAAGCGGCAATTGAAACTCTTACGGGCACACCTGTTGGAAGTAGGCCCATTTCCCCTTCACCGAAGAAAACTAAAGGCCTTATGTATGCAGATTCAAGTTTGTTTTTGCTTACCACGTCTTTAATAGCTTCAAAGATAACCTCTTTGGTGTATGGAATTTTTAGATTATATGATGCAGCTGAAGCAAATAATCTATCGACATGGTCGTTAAGCCTAAAAATGGAAACACCTTGTTCTGTATTTCTTGCTCTTATTCCTTCAAATACTCCGGTTCCATAATGTAAAGTGTGTGTCATTACGTTTATCTGAGCATTATCCCAATCTACAAATTCACCATCAAACCATATAAAATCAGATTTTTCCACAGTAAATAAATACTACACCTTTTAAAAGTTCTATCCAAGAAAAATACTATTATTCAAATTGTGAAACGTTTTATTGCTTCAGGATTTGGAGTTGGCCTGTTTTGGGAAACTTTTTTTAAAGATAAAAAAGGTGGAGGAACTTTAGCTTCTTTATTATTTACATTAGCAATCTTCTTCGGCGACAATTGGTATGGGATTTGGAATACACTTAACTTATTCATCTTATTTATTGTCCTTATCATTTTGTATTTTGTAACTATCGATGATGATGAAGCGTCTTCAGACCCAAGCTGGATTACACTTGATGAGGTTTGTGGAATAAGTCTTGTAACACTTGGAGCTGGGACTGAGTTATTGCCGTTAATATCGGGTTTTTTAGTTTTTAGATTAAGTGACATTATGAAACAACCCTCTTTTGTTGGGGAGCTCGAAAAGATTCCAGGAAAATTAGGTGTTTTATATGACGATTTGGGTGCTGGTTTTATTGGATTAATATCAGCTATGGTTGTGAACCAAATTATCCAAATAACTCTTTAAGTAGAACTTCTTTTACAGA
>JBJKUD010000025.1:0-29548 GCA_045563315.1 Candidatus Actinomarina sp.
GTTTTATCATCATTAAATTTCTTTTTTGTTAATTTTTCTAAGTTAGTAAGTGCTGTTTCTAATTCTTTATCAAATTTATCTGGAAAAGATTTGTTCTCTATGAAATAATTACAAACCTCTGTTGTTACTGTAAACCCTGGAGGGACATTAATTCCAAGACTGGACATCTCGGCCAAATTTGCTCCTTTACCTCCAAGCAAATCCACCATAGATCTATCTCCTTCAGTTTTGGTGGAGGAAAATTGATAAATGAGTTTATTATTCATTAGGTTTGATATTCTTATCTTAATATAGTGATGAAAAATATATTAGTCGTTGGCACTGGAACAATTGGGGAACCACTAATTGGTCTTCTTGCTCAGCATAAAGAAAAACTGGGAATCGACAACATCTCGTTTTTTAAAAGAACTCCACTTTCAGATGAAAAAGGGAAAGTAGAAGCTCTCATTAGAAAAGGTGCAAAGCTTGTTGCCACTTCGGAAGCAAAAAATGATTTTGAATCAATGGGTTTTAACCCTGAAGAATTAGAGAAAAGTTACCAAGAAAATCAGGTAATTATTGACTGTACTCCATCTGGCAATAAAAACTGGGATGAAATTTATTCAAATTTAGATAAAGATAAACGTATTTTAGCTCAGGGTTCCGAACATGGGTTTGGTCCATTTTTTGCATGGGGTATAAATAACAATGTCTTAACAAATGATCAAAACAAATATTTAATAGCTTCTTGTAATACACATAATATTGCATCTATCCTTAAAACTTTTGTTCTTGACACAGGCAAAAATTTGAATGAAGGTCGTTTTGTATGTTTAAGAAGAGCCAATGATGTTTCTCAGAATGATTCATTCTCACCCTCCCCCACAATTACCAAACATGATAACCAAGAATTTGGGACACATCATGCAAGAGATGTCTTTGAATTATTTAAACAGGAAGGAAAAGAATTAAATTTATTTTCTTCAGCTATAAAGTTACCAACTCAATATATGCATACACTATGGTTTAATCTATCTTTTGAGAAAAACACCGAACTAAAAGAAGTATTAAATTCTTTAGAAAATAGTGAATTTTTGATGTCCACTGAGAAATTATCTTCAAATAAGGTATTTTCCTTTGGGCGAGATCATGGTTACCACGGTAGATTGCTTTCTCATGGAATTATTGCAAAAGACTCACTTCACGTAAAGGAAAATAATTTAACAGGATATTGCTTTACCCCACAAGATGGAAATGCACTATTATCTTCTGTTGCAGCATCTGTAAATTATTTTTATGAAGACAGTTGGAGCGAAAAAATGACTGTTTTTAATAAGTACATATTTAAGAATATTTAAAATAATGGAAGCTACAATATGGCCTGGAATGGGAATAATACTTTTTGTAGTTGCAATAATTTGGCTAATTGTAACTTTGAGCAGAAAAATTAATAAAGCACTAAAAAAATCTGCGGAAATATTAAATTTCCAAACTGATATTCCAAGAAATATATTAAGAAAGAAAAAAATCTTTGGTGAACTAGACGGTTATAAATGTGAAGTTGAAGTTTATACAAGAAGTCATGGCAGATCTACTACAACCTATGTTTCTTTCTATGCTTATTTCCCTAATAGCTTAGATATGGGTATAAAAATAAATTGGAAAGGTGAAATTGATGGTGACGATGAGCATCTAACAGACTTATTTGTTCAAAGAAATGATCGAATAGTTGAAGAAGCTCAAAAAACTTTGAGAAAATTGAGGATATCCGATACTGTTGTAAATTCCAGAAAAATATTATTTATAAAGTATTACAAACCTGATGAAATTGTTAAAACTATGAAAGATGTAGTGAGTTTGGCAAAAAGCCTCAAATAAATAATTAAATTTTAAGAATTTTAAATTTTAAGACTTTGTTCAAGTTTGTCGTATGCACGATTTTCAATATTTTTAATTTTGATTAAAAGTTCAGAGTCATATTTTTTTGTTTCTTTCCAAACTGGAACCATGCCGTTCCAAACTCCCTCACCTTTTAATTTAGAGTAGAAAGCTGCTGAAATATGCATAGCAATTAATACATAACTAAGTAATGCTGAAAATTCATGTAATGCGATGGCAAAATCAATCCCCCCAATTCCTAAATTAAATAAAACCGCGATCAAAAGGCCGGTGGTTGGCAACATTATCAAAACAGAGTAGATAAGCCTATGCATAGACTTGGCAAGAAATAAATGGCCTGGCCTTATCTCTTTGGTTGCTCCAAGAAGTGTTGGTGCATCCTTCATATAGAAATACCTTATTAAAACTATAATTAAGAAAATTATCGCAAATGTTATTTCAAGATTAAGTAGTGAGGGATCCTCAAGCTCACTCAAGTCGTCTACTTGCTTAAATATGCCGTAAGAATACAACAAAGTAAACGTCCAGTGAATAATTTTTGAAGTTTTACTATGTGAGATCATAAAATACTTTAAATTTTATTTAAAAAAAGAACTGTCTGAAAATCTTTTTTTAAAATAAGTTAGTAAAAAAATCCAATATATTTCGCCAAAAAACAATCCAATTGTTATAGGGTGGTATCCATCGCCAGTTAGGAAGCTTATACCTCGTGCTACTGATGCAATGACAAAAAATAAAATCATGATATCTATGTAGTAATCTTTTTTAGTTGTTAGAAATAAAATTGGCAAAACAGTAACTAATAGCCAAACTCCTCCTGTGTCCGTTTTTATTTGATTCCTGCCAATTTCATTTATAGATTCAGCATCAAATGAATAAAAATCATATACGATATTCGGGGAAAAGAATATTAGTAATGTTATTAACCCAAAAAAGATCGAAAGGCCTAAAAATTGAATTTTAAAAAATAATTTAATGATTTACTCCTAAGTAAAATTTTATCTATTTTAAATTTTTTTGGGGTTGTTTATTGTTAAGTTATTGTTAAACAAGTTCAAATGACTTAATAATATTTTCTAAGCCTTCTTTTGCATCTGCAAACAACATCTTTGCATTATCGTTAATAAATAATGGGTTCGAAATCCCTGCATACCCTGGAGACATTGACCTTTTGAGAACTACGACTTGTTTAGCTAAATCTACATCTAAAATTGGCATTCCATAAATTGGAGATTCTTCATCAGTTCTAGCTAGCGGATTAACTACATCATTTGCACCTAAAACTAATACAACATCTGTTGAGGAAAACTCAGAATTAATATCTTCTAGAGTAAACATGTCTTCATAGTCAATATCTACTTCAGCTAAAAGTACATTCATATGTCCTGGCATTCTTCCTGCAACTGGATGAATAGCAAACTTCACATCAATATTTTTATCTTTTAACGTATTTGTTAATTCTTTTACTGCTGCCTGAGCTTGAGCTACTGCCATTCCGTATCCAGGAACAATGACTACAGATTCTGCATAACTCAACTGTATTGCAACATCTTCTGGTGAAGTGCTTATTGGATCTTTTTCGTACTCATTGTTAATATTTGTCGTTCCAAAACCACCTTTAAGAACATCTAGAAGTGTTCGGTTCATTGCAGCACACATGAGTAGTGTAAGAATAATTCCAGAAGCACCTACTAATGCTCCGGCCACGATCAAAATAATGCTATTTACAATAAACCCTGCAGACATAGCCGCAATTCCAGATAGCGAGTTTAAGAATGCTATGACAACTGGCATATCTGCTCCACCAATAACAGCGACTCGTATGACTCCAGCAATTAATGCAACCAAGATAATAAATTCATATAAAAAGGTGTCCATTTCTAAAGCTGCTGGAATTATTAAAATTGTAGGTAGAAATATTGAAAATATGTTACCTAATTTTGTACTGAAGTTATTTAATTTGCCACGTAGTTTCATTACTGCAACAAAGCTTCCAGAGAAAGTAAACATTCCAATAACCATTGAGAAGATTGCTACGAAAACATCAGAAAGTAGTAAAGAATTATTGGATAACTCAACATAAGCAATTGCACCAGAAGCACCCCCACCAAAGCCATTGAACAATCCGACCAGTTCTGGCATTTGTGTCATTTGAACTCGTTTTGATATCAAAACTCCAAGTAGTCCAGAAACAACAATTGTGATGTAAAAAGCAGAATCATAGTTTGAAAAATCAAAATTAAAAGCACTAAAAACTGCCAAAGCCATAGCCAACATCGCAAATGTATTTGCTCTATGCGCAGTTGAGGGTCTTCCAAAAAGCTTCAAAGCGAAGATAAATAAAATTGATGAGACAAGTAATATTATTTCAATCATTTTTCTTAAACATTTCCAGTATTCGACCAGTTACAGAAAATCCACCAACAATATTTAGTGTTGCAAAAGCTATAGCAATTAAAATAATTATTTGAAGTATTTGAGAATCTCCTATTTCAGGGTAAATAAGAATAGCTGCAATTAATGTAATTCCAGAAATAGCATTGGAACCAGACATAAGTGGTGTGTGTAATGTTTGTGGAATTTTAGATATAAGTTCATACCCAATAAAGCTAGCTAAAAAAGTTATCAACAGTGTAAGTAAAAATGTTGCTTCCATTATGAACTCATCTCCACAAAAATTTCATCATCACTATTTTCTAAATACAGCTCAATTAGATTTCTTACATTCTCTGAATAAAGTTTTGTGGCTGCATGTTTAACAGTGTTCAAAATATCTGTTTCACCAACTATCTTTACACCATTTATCTCTACAACTTTATTTACTTCTGTACCTTCACAATTTCCACCTGTTCCAGCTGCTAAGTCAATAATCACAGAATTTTCTCTCATATTTTCAATGGTTGATTTTTCAATTAAGACAGGTGCTTTTTTTCCAGGTATTTGAGCAAATGTTAAAACAATATCACTTTCGATTACTTGTTTCTTTAATGCTTCTTGAATTTTCTGATTTTCTTCCTCTGAGACTTCTTGGGCGTATACGCTATCTTGAGCTTGTGTATTTGCTTCTACAAATTTAGCTCCTAAAGACTCGACTTGATCCTTCGCTTCTTTTCTAACATCAAAAGCCCAAACTCTTGCACCAAGTCTTTTTGCAGTTGCAATCGCTTGAAGGCCTGCAACTCCAACTCCAAGAATTAAGACTTTAGACGGTTGAATGTTTCCTGCAGCAGTTGTCATCATTGGTATTACGTCAGATGTCTCTTTTGCTGCTCTCAGAACAGAAGCATACCCAAGCAAGTTGGCTTGTGAAGAAAGAGCATCTAAATTTTGAGCTCTTGAAATTCTTGGAAGATTGAAGAAACTTAGTACTTTGATATCTGGCCTTAAGTTTTTAATTTCTTCAATTTTTTCAAAATCAAATATTCCAATGAGTGCTGCCCCTTCTTTTAGATCCTTTATTGTTTTATTTTCAATATTTTCTACACAAGCAACAATATCTAAATCACTAATTTTAGAAATAATTTTCACATTTTCTTGACTAGATTCTTTGTAATTAAGAAAATTAAATATGTCTTTATCTAAATAGACATCATATAAATATTTCTCGATAGATTCTGGGTGTATTGGAGCCCTGTATCCATTCATATCTGTTAAAAATCCAATATTCATTATTTTATTTTATTCCTATTAAGAGTTATATATAAATAAACTTAAAAGATGAGAATTGCTGTATTTGCCGATAAATTTTCTGGAACTCTTTCCTCTAGTGAGGTCATTAATGAAGTTGGTAAAGTATTTAAATATAACAATATAAAAGCTTCTTTTTTTTCAGTGACAGATGGGGGCGAAGGTTCAACTGAAATATTTAAAGAATATGGTTTTAAAACAAATGAAAATTCCATGATGCAGGATTTTACAGGGAAGTGGATCCCTATCGAAACTTTGAAAATTAACAAACAAATTTATCTTGAAACATCACAATTAATAGGTGTAAATAATTCTGCAAATAATACTTTAGATCTAAATTCATCGTGCATTGCAAAAATAATTGATAATGCAGATATTCTCTCAATGGGTGGATCAAAAACAAATGACGCAGGTATTGGTCTACTTAGCAAAATGGGAATTGAATTTTTAGAAGATGATGAAATAATTCAAGATCCAAAACCTCGTGATTTTGAATTTATAAATAGAGTGAAAATAAATGAAGATTTTAAAAAAATAAATAAAAAAATTCTCATAGATACAACTATTCCATTGTTAGGAGAGAAAAATGCTTTCAAAGTATTTGGTCCTCAAAAGGGATTAATAAATAAACAAATAAAGTTTATTGAAGAAAATATTGAAAGAATTTTTGCCTTACTTGGAAAAGAGCTTGGGGATAATCTAAATCCCTTCAAGGAAGGGACTGGGGCTTCAGGTGGTTTAAGTTTTGCTCTCAGCGAAGTATTGGGTTGTGAGGTAATATCTGGTCCTGAATTTTTTCTTAATGAAACAAATTTATTCAAAAAAATAAACAAATATGAAACTCTTATCCTGTGTGAGGGGAAATTTGATTTTTCATCCATGAATGGAAAAGTTTTAGGTGAAATTTTAAAAATACATTCTGGTAATGGTTATTTCTTAGGTGGAAAATTTGATTACAATGATGTGAGTATTTTTAAAGATATTTTTGAATTAGGAAACAAGGGAATGAAAAACTCCAAAAAAGAATTAAGGAATGCCACTTATAAGTTGGCAAAAAAATTAAAGAATTAATGAGCGTTGTTTCTCCTTGTATTAATGTTTGTGTAACTGATCCAAATAGTGATTTGTGTTATGGATGTGCAAGAACAACATCTGAAATAGCAAAATGGTCCTCCTACTCAGATGAAGAACAAATTGAAGTGATTAATAGATCTATGTCAAGAATGGATGGCTGGCAATTACAATCTTTTCAAAAAGCTTATGAACAAAAAAAAGAAACTGGAATGAGTCCAATAAAAGAAAAAAAACTCCAATCTGACAATTAATCTATTATCTGAGTCTGACTTCATACAAATTAATTAGATAGTCCAAAAACAGAAAAAGAGAGAATGAAAGGTCCTCTCTTCAACTGTTTGAAGCTTATAGTGTTGCAACACTAATTCTTAAAAAGACAGCTTCTTAATAGATAATACTTATTTCTTTTTTAAAGGGGAAAAGTATTTTTTAATTTCTACTTACTGATTTTCTCACTAAGAAATAAAGGAATTTCTAAATTTAGTTCCTTATATACATTTGATAACAAAGTTCTAAATGCTTTATCAAAATACTCATCTACAGAAGAATCTTGATCATCTCCATACCACCAAAACCAATCAGAACCCTCTGCTAAAAGTAGGTACTCGTAAGCTGCTTCTATTTTTTCAGTTGAAAAATTGTTTGAATTTTTTGCAGTTTCAAAATCAGTTCTTACTTTATACAAGTAATCCCATGCTAAATTTTCATCTTTTTCACCAATCCAAGTTGCATAATTTGGCTGGAACCAAGATGCTGGATAAAGTTCGTCAATTGTATCTAGATTATCCCCATATAACTCAAGATACTCAGAGGGAGTTATGGTTTCTAACCATTCATATTCAGTAAGTACTGAATACATTCCTTCTAAAAAATCAATTCCATCATTTGAATAGTTTTCCCAAAAGTTCTCTCCATCGGCAACTATTGACACAACAGGAATGAACCCTAAGTCTGATGTTTTTTCACGTAATTTTAAAATGGTATTATCAAATTCTTGAATTGAAAGATCTGTTCTTTTTTCTGAATAATCAAACATTTTGTCGGACAAATAATTATCTCTAAAAAAAACTGGGACTGTCTCACCGTTAGGTAGGTTTGTATTCCAGGGTCTATATAGGAGCTCTGGTTTAGATGCAACTCCCCCAACCCATCTCTGGATTCTTACATCTAGTGATTTTTCAAGAGGATTCTGTCCACTTGCTATCCATGAAATTCCTTCCTCATTGAAATATGGTAAAACTTCTTGGGCAATAGCACCCTCAGCTGGCCACATACCCTTAGGATAAAATCCAAAATTTTCAAAAAATACCTCTTTTCCTTTTTTTACATGTGCTTTTGCATCATCTCTAAAACTAAATGTGTTATTAGGAAAATTTGATGTTGTGTCACCTATTTTTCCTAAGTCGGAGTCATGGATTAATGGAAGAATTGGATGAGCATATGGTGTTGTGATCAGCTCAATGTTCTTATTTATATATGCTTTAAGATGCTCCGAAAGAACTTTATCAATTATTTCTTTATGAACTTTTAAAATAATTTTTTTGTCTTCTTCAGAAAAATTATTTTCTTTTTTAACAATCGAATTTAGGGGTTCAGATTCCAAGTAACTTGGGTCAGTCCAACCTAGATTAAACAAAACTTGAAGATCAATATAGTCTTGAACCATCCATTGATCTGGATTTTGTCTGAGATTTCTAAGTTCTACATAACGAGGATATTTATTAATAATTCTTGAATTAATATCGAAAAATCTATCCCGTAGGAATTTTTTTTCATCGTCATTTAGTCTTTCGCCTTCTATTTCTGTATGAACCCAGTAGGTATCTTTTACTCCGCTTGAAAGCTCGTTTAATTGTTTCATTAATGTTGGAGTTAAATTAAAAGTAACCCTTAAATCTTCATACTTCTGAACCATGTGAACCATATCAAGATAATCTTTTGTTGCATGTAGCCTAACCCAAGGTTTTGTAAAATTCCCATCAAGATCTTTTGGGTAATAGGGCTGATGTTGATGCCACAATAACATTACATATAATTCTGGTTCTACTTTTAGTACTTCAGCACTTGTCGCGACTGTAGTCGTTGAAGTTTCATCTAAAGTTTCAATATTTGAATTTTGTGAACAAAAAGTAAAAAACGTTAATAAAATTATTGGGTACTTTTTCATTTAGCAATTATAAATAATTTCTTTAGGTTATAAAGGGCTTAATTTTGCTGTGAAATGTCTCAATTGTTTAGGTTGTTCAATTATTTGATACCCTTTAAGTTTTTCCTTAGTTTCTGCTAATTTTTCAAGAACTTCAGCAACGTAATCAAAATGACTTTGTGTGTAAGTTCTTCTAGGTGCAGCAAGCCTTACTAATTCATGGGTTGAAGGTTCATCTGGTTGCCCATTTTTTCCAGCTACGCCAAAAGCAAGTGTACCAAGTTCAACAGTCCTTACTCCTCCAATAAGATAAATTTCACATGCTATTGCGTGGCCTGGATACTCATGTGGAGGGATATGAGGTACAAATGTTTTCGCATCAATATACAATGCATGTCCTCCAGCTGGTTGTACAATTGGAATTCCAAAACTTAAGGCTTTTTCTCCTAAATATGAAATAGACCTTGCCCTATACTCAAGATAATTTTTATCTGTTATTTCTTTTAAACCTTGAGCCAATGCATCAAGATCTCTACCTGCAAGTCCCCCATAAGTTGGAAATCCTTCAGTTAAAATTAATAAGTTTCTGGCCTCTTCTGCCAACTCGTCATCATTGAAAGCTAAAATTCCACCAATATTTCCAAAACCATCTTTTTTCAAACTGATAGTACAACCATCTGCAAGTCGAAAGGCTTCTTTAGTAATATCCCTTATTTCAACATCTTTATATTCGTCTTCTCTTTGTGAGACAAACCAGGCATTTTCAGCAAAACGACAAGCATCAAGTAGAAACATTTTGTTGTATTTACTACATAGCTTTTTAACTTTTTTTAAGTTGTCCATAGATACTGGTTGTCCTCCACCTGTATTATTTGTTATGGTCATTAGAACAAATGGAATTTTTTCATTTTTCTCTTTAAGTATTTTTTCTAGTTTATCAAGATCTATATTTCCTTTAAATGGAGATGGTGATAATAAATCCAATCCTTCTTTGCAGAGCAGGTCTAAAGCCTCGGCTTTTGCAAACTCAAAATTTGCTCTTGTTGTATCAAAGTGACTATTTGAAGGGATAATATCACCTTCTTTGACAGTTATGGTTGCTAAAATTTTCTCGCTCGCTCTTCCTTGATGAGTAGGAATTATATGCTTATAACCTGTAAGATCTGAAACTACGTCATGAAATCTCTGCCAAGAATGTGATCCTGCATATGACTCATCTCCACGCATAATTGCAGCCCATTGTTCCGAAGACATTGAACCAGTTCCTGAATCAGTTAATAAATCTACAGTTACTTCCTGTGATTTGAGACCAAAAACATTCCAGTGTTCACGTTTTAAATATTCTTTTCTTTCTTCAGGTGTCGTAATAGGTAGAGATTCTATAGATTTTATTTTAAATGGTTCAATAATTGTCTTGAATTTCATACAGAGATTGTAACTGACTTTAATCAGGATATCATTATCTTTATGATTGAAATACATCAGACGATTTCAAATATTTTTGCAGAAAACTTGGAAGATCTCCAAGCTTTTGAGTGTGAAGATCAATTTTCAGATACACAAAGTTTTTGTGATCATTACGGTTTTAAAATTGAAGACTCCTGCAATGCCATATTATTAAAATCAAAAAAACCTAACGAATTCTTTGCTTTGTTTTGTGTATTAGGCTCCAACAGATTAGATGTGAATCACAAAGCAAAAAAATTATTAAATACAAAAAAGATTAGTTTTGCATCAAAAGAAGAAGCTGAAGGGATAACTAATCAAATATATGGCGGAATCAGTCCACTAGGACTACCAAATGATATAAATGTATTTATTGATAAGAAAGTGATGGAAAGAGAAAAGGTATTTATTGGTGGTGGTAATAGAGTTAGTAAATTTTTTCTAAAACCAGAGATATTAAAAAACTTAACAAATGGAACAGTAGAGGACTTAACTCAAACCGTCTCTACATAAACTTGCAGCTTGTGGTGAAAATGCTTTTCCATTTAAGCCTGGAAATCTTCCAGCTTGTAAATAATACTTTAGAAATGTTCTTACATTTTTGAAGTCTTCATCAGAAATTTCTTGAGGGGTTGTTAAAACATTCAATGGACTTGGCAAATTTCTTTCTAAAAATGATTGTTGATCACTGTCTAATTTTTCAATATATTCAGAAAGAAGAGAAATTGTAATCTCATAATCTTCAATGGTATTAGAACAGTTTTCGTATTCGTTTACTGAAAGAGGGCTTACATCGACTGCATAATCAGTTCTGTACTGGAAAATTAAAACAATTATTAAAAATAATAAAACTGTATAGAAAAAGATTTTAATTGGGAAAAAAATCACTTTTCTTATTGGCCAGAGTATTGCTTTAATTATCCTCACAAATTTATTGTAATGTAATCACAAGGCACTGACAGGCTCCACCAGATTTCATAAATTCCGAAACATTTGAGATTTCAATATTACAACCTAATTGAGCAACTGTTTCAATAATTTCGATGTTTTCAGATGGAAATATAACTGAGTCATTAATGACTACAGCATTGCAAGTAAGTTTATTGGCATCATCTTCACTAACTGGTATCAGGTTAAATAACTCTGAGAATTCCGAAAGGGATTGATCTTCAAATGCACCGGGATAAAAAATAGCATCTTTGTTTTTTGTAGGTAGTTGTTGAAAGCAAGTATCAAGATGATAAAATTTTTCATCAACTAACTTTACAATCTTTGGAATTAATTGAAAATGGTCAGCTATGTACAAAAGCGCTTCTTTATCGCTTCTAATTCCATAGGAGCCTATTAAGTAATCACCATAAACAAATGCATCTCCACGTCCTTCGAATTTGTGTTCGGCTGGAATTCGAGCAACGTCGTAACCATTTTTGCGAAACCAATTCTCATATATAATTTCCTCTCCCTGTCTTTCCTGATATTTAAAATTTGATATGAGGACAGATTTATCATTTATTATTCCAGAATTTGCAGTAAAAACTAAATCTGGATAAACCGTGTTTCCAGGAATTACATTTACTTCTGCCCCACATTTTTCAATAGTAGATTTGAGACCACCCCATTGATCTTTTGCTAACTCTAAATTAATCTCAGCTCCCTCAAGCATCCAGGGATTGATTGAGTACTCAACTCGAAAATATTCTGGTGAACTCATTAAAACGGAAGTATTTTGCATGTTTATATTTTACATTTTTATACATTAAATGTATATTTTCTTACATGGATAAGATCATATTTTCAAAAATTGATGAAACAAATATTCATAGTTGTTTTGATTTGAATCAAGACAATGTTCCTGAGGTAGGTTCCACAACTGTTGAAGAATTTGATAATTTGGTTAAGAATTCAGATTTCAATCTATGTGTCACTTTGGGTGAAAAAATAATAGGCTTTTTAATCTGTTTCCAAGATACCTCTAAAACAAAATCTTTCATGTACAAAATAAAACATAATAATTTCAATGAATTCAAAAATAGGATAAATAATTTTATGTATATTGATCGGATTGCAATTGATGTTAAATATAGAAATAATGGGCTTGCAACAATGTTCTACGAGTATTTGTTAGAACACTGTCTAGAAGCAAATATCGAAAACCTAACAGCAGAAATAAATATATTACCAACTGAAAATGAACCATCATTAAGATTTCATAAGAAATTACAATTTATTCAAATTGATACAAAAAAATATAATGATGAATATGAAGTTTCTTTGCAAAAGAGAATTCTTTAAGTAGTAAGATATTTATATTAATGAAGTTTAACTTACCACGAAGACAGCGAAAAAGTTTTGAGTCAGTATCTGGAAAATCTTTAGATAGTAATTTAAATAAAAAAGAAGCATTAGAAATTTTTGAAAATGTAAAAAAAAGTTATTCTTCAGCTCCAAATTCTTTTGGTTCAAAAACAGGAAAAAAAGAAGAAGTCTTAGAAATGCTTCTGATAGTAAGCAATCAAATCGCTTCAGAATATAAGGATTGTGAAGTTACTTTAAAACAAGGGGTTCCAGAAATTACCAAGGTCAAAGAAAAATGAGAAAACTAATAATTGATGCAGATACTGGCTCGGATGATGCAGTTGCGTTACTGATGGCATATCGTAATTTACCTTCAGATCAAATACTGGGAGTGACTGTTGTTTCAGGAAATGTTCCACTTGAACAGGGGCTAATAAATACAAGTTATGTGAATGAACTGTGTGAGGTTGATATTCCAATATTTAAGGGTGCAGATAAACCAATGATGAGGAACTATAAAGAAGTTTATGACTCTGATGAGTCCACAGCTATTGCCCTTAGTTATGGAAATGACTCTACTTCAGCTCAAAATGTTCATGGAATAGACGGATTAGGTGACATAGGGATAAAACCAGAAAATCATAAAATCGAAACAGAATCCGCTCAAGATTTTTATAAGAAAGTACTTGAGGAAGAAGATGAAATTGAAATTGTAACATTAGGCCCATTAACAAATATTGCTGGCTTAATACAAAACAATGAAGAAAAATTGGAGAAAATAAAACACTGCTACATAATGGGCGGGAGCTCAAATGCTTTAGGAAATATTACAAAGTTTGCTGAATATAATTTTTGGGTTGATCCTGAAGCAGCAGATGTTGTTTTAAACTCAGGTATTCCTATAACGGTGATTGGCTGGGACCCTTCACTTTATGATGCGATGATAGATACAGAAAAAATTCAAGAAATAGATAATATTGGTACAAAATACTCAAAATTTACCAACGATATTCAAGTCGTTTTAAGAGAAATGATGAAAGACATATTTGGGAGCGATAGTTACGATTTACCAGACCCTCTTGCAATGTCTGTTTATTTGGATAATGAAATTATAAGTCAATCCGTTGAAGTTAATGTAAGGGTTGATACAAGAGATGGGATGACTAGAGGAGGTTGTATTCTTGATTTTCTCAACTTGGAACCTGAGGCTCCAAAAGTCAGAGTCGTGCAAAGATGTCACGGAGATAAATTTTATAGTTTATTAAAAAATAGCCTTGCCTAATGGTTTCAAGTAGCTCAGTAATAGAATTAGTTATTCTACAAGTTAGTGTTGCATTTAGTCCGGGTTTAATTATTGCTCTAATTATTAATGAATCAGTACAAAAAAGTAGAAAAAATGGACTTCAAGTTGCAACAGGAGCAGCAACAGGAGCAGTTTTTATAACAATAATTACAGCTGGCGTCGTAACATTTATTTTTAATCTAATTCCGCAAATTCTAACAATGGTCTATATCGTTGGGATTATTTATATTGTGTACAAAGGAATTATCACTATAAAAGCTGATATAAAAATAGAGGATACAAATATTAATTCAAGGTCATTTAACGCAGGAATGAAACTTAATTTAATAAATCCTAAAATGTGGGTATTTTATCTTTCTGTCTTGCCAATATTCGTCATAGAAAATGAGAATGTTTTTGTACAACTTATTTTTCTTGGAGCTATAACAATATTTGTTAATCTGATCGCCGACATTAGTTATGCATATATGAGTAGTTATTTTTTTAAAGATTCTTCAATGAATACAAAAAAAATTATAAATACAGTAAGTGGTATTTGTTTAGTTTTAATTGGTTTTTATTTATTTTTTAGTAGATTTCTTTGATCCCTTGGAATCATCATCTTTAAATAATTCAGCAACTGCACCAATACTTCCAAGAGTTGCGGAAAGATCGGCAGGTAAGAAAATTTTAGTAGCCTTGCCGTTTGCAACTTTTTCTAGAGATTCAAGATATTTAATTGCAATTAAGTCATTTGTTGGATCACCTTTGTGAATAGCATCAAAAACTTTTTGAATAGCTTCGGACTCACCGTCAGCAATAGCAATTTTTTCATATTTTTGAGCATCCGCAACAGCTTTAAGAGCTTCTGCCTCACCTTCTGCACTCAAGATTTGTGATTGTCTTAAACCCTCAGCGGTTAAGATAGCAGCTTTTTTTTCACCTTCAGCTTCTGTTACAGCAGCCCTTCTATCTCTTTCAGCTTTCATGACCTTGTTCATTGCATCTTGAACATCTTGTGGAGGGTCTACTCTTTGAATTTCAACTCTTACAACACGAGTACCCCACTTATCAGTTGCTTCATCAAGAATAAGTTTTAATTGAGTGTTAATATTTTCTCTTGAAGTAAGTGCTGCGTCTAATTCCAAATCACCGACAACATTTCTTAAGTTAGTTTGAGCTAGTTTTGTTGCCGCGGTAATGAAGTCTCCAACGTTATAAACTAATTTCTTTGGATCTGTTGGTTCATAATATATGACCGCATCAACTGTGATATTTACATTATCTTTCGTAATAACTTCTTGTGGGGGAACGTCAATTACTTGTTCACGCATATCTACGACTATTAATCTTTCTACACCAGGAATTACTATATTCAAACCTGGACTTGCTTCTCTGTTATATTTTCCGAATCTCTCAATTAGCCCTCTCTCGAAGGGTCTTAATATTCTAAATATTCTGAAAGCTACAAATACTAAAAGGCCAAAAAGTATTACGCTTCTTACAAGTGAAAATATAATTTCCATATTTATAGTTTATTATTGGTAAAGTTATACGTGATTTGTTTAACTATTAGTTTCTTCAGATTCTTTTTCTTCCTGTTCATATCTACTTAAAGCAAGCATAAACATGATAAATAGAATCAATGATCCAGCAAAATATGTAAGAGGTATGATTCTGATTTCAAGTGCATTTAGACCATCTATTGATGCAGGAGCAGGGCCTCTTGGAGCATAAAGAAGAAAAAGAAAAGAATTAATTACTAGCCATCCAAAAGTAGCAGCACCAACTACTAAAAATCCAAGTCTTCTACCAAGATTAGTTGCGTTCAAGACAAAGGTTGATCCAAAGAAAGCAAGTATGAAGAATATAAATAGGACTATCCCTGTGAATGTAAGATTGGACGATAAAAGTGTCCTCATTATCTCACGCATCTGGCACCATACCTCTCAAATAATCTATTACTAATTCTATATCAGATTGTGGAAGCACTGCACCAAAGCCAGGCATTTTCCCTCCACCTACTCCATTAACACCATACCCTTTACCATTTACAGAACCATTAATAATGAAGTCAATAAAATCAGCACGTTCTTTAAATTGTATGTTTACTCTTCCACCCCTTAAAGCAGGGCCCAAGCCACCAGAGCCAATTTGTTTGGTGTAAGCAGCACCAGCCGAATAACCTGCAGTGTGACATCTTGCACAATATGCGTTAAATATACCTACTGCTCTTGTTGCTTTGTCATAATCTCCATCAAAAGTTGAATCTGCAATATCTTGGAAATCAATAAGCCATAACTTTAATTCGTATGCATTTTCTAAAAATGCCAAACCTACTTCAGCTTCATCCATAAACTTGTCATATCCGTCATTAAGAATTCCGAGATTAATAACTTTTGTTTCAAGCTCAGACAAAAAACCTCTAACTATAGAAGCATCTTTTCTTCCTGGAATAGATTCTTCTTCATCTGGATTGAGATTTAATATTGGCGTTCCCAACATTTCGGTTATTGTTTCACTATAAGCTGAAATGTCCGTTTCAACACTGTCGTATAGTCCATCTTCATCAGTGTCAATACCGCTTTGTCGAGAAATCAAAGCTGATACCTTTTCCACTGCTTCAATTGCAATGGGTAGCCTTATTGGTGCCATTTCTATATCATTTATTAATTCATTTTGCTTGGCTATTTCACTCTCAACTTGTAAATCAGAATTTTCTATTCTTAATAAGGATGAATTTATATTTCCTTCAATTTCGAGTAGTTCTTCATTTTGAGGAATTTGAAAGGAATGTAAGTACTCAATCAAATCACTTAATTGTCCATCATTCATAGGGCCACCACCTTTTAGGCCCCAAGCTGGCATAGGTGAATTTGCTCTTCCATAAATAAGCCAATATAAAACCTCTTCATCATCGTATCTGTAAAATACATCATTTATAGCAGGCGCTGTCCATGTAACACTTACTCCACTTCTTTTTTCAACATATGATGCTGCTCCACCACTTCCATCAACACCATGACAATTACCGCATCCAAATTCTTCATATAAATGATGGCCTCTTTCTACTGAAACGTCATCAAATTCCTCAACAAAGCTTTCTTGTCTCGCTGGTTCACCTAGGTAATATAAAGGAATCATAATTGTTAAAAGTGAGGCTAAAACGACAGCAACTGATAAAATTTTATCCAGGTGAGTTGTTTCAAGCTGATCATCAGGTAAATATTTTTGAAGATTTCTTGGTACTTTTTTGGTCTTTCCTGCACCTCTTAAACCTACTGCTGAGAAATATGCAATTGCGCCAATAACAGCAAGTGCAATAAGTGTTATGAAGAGTGAACTGTTCATAACTATTCCTCAGGTGCAGCAATAGTAATACATGAAATACCCTGCGGATATTTAACTGACATTCCGGCGGCACGTGGAGATTCTATAATCGAACCTGTATCAATAATAAATTTTCCAGAAGTATTTACATTAACTATGAATCTATCAAGATTACGAGGGGCCGGTCCTGCATAATATTCACCAACCATATTGTATTTTGATCCGTGGCAGGGACATTCAAATCCTTGTGAGGTATTACACCAGGGGACCCTGCAACCAAGATGAACACACCTTTGATAAACAGCAACAAGTCCATCGGCAACCGTTCCACTGTCAGAAAATTGTGAGGTTCCTGATTCTTCGAACGGTAATACGTATGCTCTTGCAGATGGGATGAATGCTGGAATCACAGATCCATCAGATTGAAAAATTTGATCTTTTAAATCTTGAACTCTTCCTGCATCAATCTTGGAACCAAAACCTCCAGAGACTTTTGGATAGAAAAATCCCAACCAGGATATCAATTGAATTCCAGCGAAAGCACCAAAAGTAATTCCTAATGCTTTTCCTAAGAATTGTCTACGAGTCATTCCAGCTTCTTCTTCTGATATTTCTTCATAGATAATTTCTTCTTTTACTTTTATTGAGCCATCTGTTTGAATATCTTCCTTCTGTTCAATATCTTCTGATAAATTTTCTTCTTCATTTTCAGGTTCATCAGGAGCTAAAAAGTTTGTATTTGATTTATCTGCTTTTAATGCTCTCTTGTCTAAATTTTTCTTCCAATTAAGTTTTTTATTTACAGCTTTTGGTGTTCTACCGGTTACTACCGCAATGATTCCTATAACGCCAAATAAACCAATGAAGGCAATTGCGATAAATGAAAGTTGTACCAGGCTCATTCGAAATGGACCCAGTCAAGTAAGTCATCAAACCACACACCATCTATCCAAGGATATGTCCAGTTCCAACCTGGGCCTCTAAATAATATACCAATTAAACTTAATGTTCCTGCACCTGCCAGAAAAAATGTCCAAAGCATAATTGCATATTTTCTTTTTGAGGGTTTATTGTCTTTGTTTCTATCGATATATGGAATAGCCATAAATGCAACAACACCGATAATTAGGGGGATCATTACTCCTGCAATTTGTGGATCCCAATATGAAAGTAGTTCTTGTAAACCTAGAAAATACCAAGGTGCTTTTGCAGGGTTTGGAGTAATATTTGGGTTTGCTTCCTCAAGTAATGGAGCCTGCAAAATTGCACTTATGAAAATAAGAAAAGCTGTCATAGCCATTAAAGATATGAATTCTGGAAGCATCAAGTGTGGCCAAGTATTTACTTTATCAACTGGTTCGGAAGTAGGTTTTTGTATTGGTTTCGCTTTAACAACTGTCAAAAGTCTTTGCGTAACTCTTGTTTCCGGAGCAAAGTCAACTTCAGTTGGTACATCAACTTTTACAGCTGCTGCTGGTGCTGGTGCTTCTTTAACTTCAGCTGCTGGTGCTGGTGCTTCTTTAACTTCAGCTGCTGGTGCTGGTGCTTCTTTAACTTCAGCTGCTGGTGCTGGTGCTTCTTTAACTTCAGCTGCTGGTGCTGGTGCTTCTTTAACTTCAATTGGTTTTACATCTATAACTTCGGGTTCTTTTGAAATAGTTGTTGGTTCTACCTCACCTTTCATTTCTGCTAAAGCTTGCTCAACAGTTATACCTAATGCTTTAGCTCTGGCCTCAGCAGTTTTTAATAATAAATGTTCAGGAATATCAACCATATAAATTAATACTAGAGGGGACCAGAAATCCCTCCATCCTTTCTAACTCTCCAGAAGTGGATTGCCATAAATATAACGATTATGAAAGGTAGAAATAGAACATGTAGTACGTAGAATCTAAGCAATGTAGCTTCTGTAGCTTCTAATCCTGCAAATAAAGCAAACTTTACCTGTGCCCCAAATACAGGTGTGTAACTAGCCATATTTCCACCAACGGTTACGGCCCAAATAGCTAATTGATCCCACGGAAGTAGATATCCAGTAAAAGATAAAAGTAATGTCAACAATAGTAAGATAACTCCAATCACCCAATTAAATTCTCTTGGAGCTTTATATGCTCCGTGATAAAACACTCTAGACATATGGAGAAAGACTACGATGACCATTATGTGTGCAGCCCATCTATGCATATTTCTCACTAATGATCCAAAGGCTATTGACGTTTGTAGAGATTGAATATCGACGTAAGCCATTTCTGTTGGTCTAAAATAAAACATCAACCATATTCCTGTAATTGTAAGAACAATAAATGTAAAGAAACTTAGACCTCCAAGACACAATGTATAAGATAATCTAACACCATGTCTCTTAACCTTTACTGGGTGAAGGTGATATAAAACATTGTTCATAACAACATATGATCTGTTTCTTGGGCTGTCGGAATATCCTTTTCTAAATGGGGATCCTGGACGAAAGATGCTACCCCATAATGAGCTTTCTTTTAATGAGTCCCCCAGACCTGCACTGATGTCTTTTACACGATCTCTAAATTTTATTTTTTCATTCTTCATTTAAAGTCTTCCATATATGTATCCATGTCTATCGCTTCTTTCTCCAGAGTCTTCATCCCATGGAGCTTCGTAGACACCATTTTCTATTGCTGCGTCTGCTAATGAGCCTGCAAATTTACCCAAAGAAATTACTCCTGTTGGGCATCTATCAACACATAATGCGCATCTGGTACATGCATCTTCATCAACAACAAAAAATCCTGATTCGTTCTCTTCCATACTAGGTGCCTGGACGTTAATTGAGTCTTCAATAGCTTCGGTTGATAAGTAGTGAATGCATTTCCACGGACATATATCAACACAACCTTCGCATAAAATGCACTCAGCTTCATCTATATGTAGAAACTGTTTTGGTCTTACTCTTGAGGAAATCTTTTCTGCTTCAACCATTGCAAGGTTATATTTTTTTTCAAATTCTGGCATCTCTATAAGTACTTCTGATTTAGCCATCATCACCAACCTTCACAACCTCTTTTCCATAATCGGAAATTCTTGTTTTTCCTCTTTCTTTTGCTTCATTGATATCTTGAATTAAGTAGCCAACAACAAAAGCTGTAACTAATGCACCTGTAGAAATACCAAGTTGAATAATATCTTTTAGTGCTCCAAGACTCATTCCAATTTCATTACCAAGAAAAAGAACAGGAGGAAAATTGATAAACTCTCTTTGATTAGTCCATTCCAGAGGTCCTTGTGAAAGGTTTAGCCATTCAGATGGCAAAACTCCAAAAATTAGTGCGAATTGAATCCAACTTAAGAAAGCTAAGTATGTTGCTCTTGCCCATGTCATTTCAGTTTCTTCCCAAGCTAACATTGCCATTCCAATTAATAGAAGTTGTCCAGCTCCAAATGCTATGAGCTGACCAATAGTCTGCATTAACCATCCTCGAGGCATCCAGTTAAAGTAATCAATTACTTCACCCTCTGGAAAGCCAGCAAAATGTGCAATAATAACACCAATGGTCACACCACCAATGCCTGCAAATATTAAAGCTACTCCGATTTTGTATCGATTAGTAAATATAAAATTTAACAAGTTTCCCTCTACACGTCATTTACTCAAAACTTACAGTATCTATTGTATCAAGGATTGGGTAGATAATATAAATTTTATAATGGTACTTTTTTAAGAAAATTAGATATTTTATTGACGTATTTTCTACGGATTAATAGTAAAGTCAAATTGAGTACTTACTATTTAAACTAATGAAAATAAAAATTTTTCCAAAAAATGAACAAGAATTTTCAAAATTTTTTATCATTGTTATTCCGTTTTTATTATTACTTTTTGGGGGTATATCACTAGCGAAAGAAGCATATTTTCTTTTTGTAAATATTCTTCCTCAAAATAATATATTTAATTATGGTTTTCTTGATAAGTTGAATAACCATATTACTTACAGCCTTTTGCTTTCGTTCTTGATCGTATTTTTGACTTCATATCTTTTGCCAAAAACTCTTGGTAGAAGGTTGGTTATATTTCCTATCTTTTTTTTAACATCATTGGGTGTAATAGGTTTGGAGTCTTTAGATTTATTATTAGGGTTTTTGTTTCCCAACAACTTTTACTCTTTCGGTAATACAAGTTATACATTGATTTTCAAAATTCTAATTATGTTTGCTTTTGTTGGTCTTTTATCAATAAATATTCTTGCGAAAAAAGAAGCTTCCATGTTTATTAGTGCCCAATATTTATTTGGAGCGGCTATATTTTACGCTCTTTCATTAATTGTTTATCGTGGTAATTTTGCTGTATTTAGCGATAATTTTTTTATTAACTCAATATATATCTCTACACGCATATATATTGGCTATTCTTTTGTATTTTTAGCATTACTTCATTTCATGATCACAAAAGTAATCGGAGGAACGCTATACAGTAAAACATTAGGATCAATAAGTTTTTGGGGATATCTATTTTTATTGCCATGGACAAACTTTAAATTTTATTTTGGTTCGGTTTTACCTAACTGGATAGAAAATATTTCACTTTATTTGTCATTAAGCTTGGCCCTCCCTCTCTTAGCTGTAACTGTTAATTTTTTTAGGACTGTTGCAACAAGAGACGAGGAAAATAAAATAATTTATGGTCTTGTGAGTTTTTCGTTTGGAATTTTCCTAGTAACAAATCTTTTTCAAATTGTTTCATCATTGTCAAATATTATCCCAATACTTAGTCTTACAAACTTTGAAATTGCAATAAGATATGGGTACGTTTTTAGCTCGTTATTAATTTCTATTGCTTTTATTTATTATCTGATACCTAAAATTTTTGGAAGAAAACTCAAATATACAAGGCTTGAGTCTCTTGGTGCATTAACAATAAAGATTGTTGTATCTGGAACTTTATTCTCAAATGCTGTAATTGGTATTATTTCAGGATATTCATGGAATGCAGGTGCGAATGCAGGAAATCCAACAATATATGGTGAAGGGTTTGCTTTATTATGGTCATTAATCAGAACTCCTTTATCAGTAAATCTGTTTTTATCCTCTTTGTTACTTTTACCATTTTTTCTATTTTTTATATCTGTAGTAAAAGCATTGGTAAATGGTGAGATAACAGAGGCAGAAACAATTGAGCTTACAGAAGAGGAGCTTCCTGTATGAGTGAACTCTTAAGTAAAGTCGCAGAAATATTAAACGCTCCAGAATCGTTAGTACAACGATCAGCAGAAGCGAGAGCAGAAGCATCTGGTAAAAGTGTTGATGAGGTTTTACAATCTTGGGCTGGTGGTGAGAGTGTAGCTTCGGTTGAAAAGAGTGTTGAAGAGCCTGCACCTGTGGAAGAACCGGCACCTGTGGAAGAACCGGCACCTGTTGAGGAACTTTCAACTGTGGATGAATCTTCAATTGATGTTCAGGAAGATGATGATGAGGAAATTGTTCAGCTTCTTATAGAAGAGGAACATGTAGAAATTAAAAAAGAGAGTTCGTTTGCACTATTAATGGGAGTGATTGGGGTCGTAGTGTTCACATATTTATTTGCTTTTTCAATTCCAAAACAACAAAGTGAAGATCTTGTATTGCAATCATTAAATAACTCCGTACGGGTTAGTGAAGATATTCTTAAAGGGGCAACAATTTATAATCAACTTAACTGTCAATCGTGTCATACACAGAATGTAAGAGTTCTAATACCTGATTCACAAAATGGAAAAGTTTTAAAGAATAGGTTTGCTAATAAAAATTTGATTCTCAATACTGGATTATTAAGATTAGCACCAGATTTATCCACTCTTGCATCTAGAGAGCCAACAAATGACGGTGCATGGCTTAAAAAATATTTAACAGATCCAACATCTTTAAAAGAAGAAATTCCACATCCATCCATAAATTTCTTAAATGAACAAGATTTAGATTATTTAATAACTTATTTATTATCTTTAGGAAGTACAAATGAGTGAACTCTTAAGTAAAGTCGCAGAAATATTAAACGCTCCAGAATCGTTAGTACAACGATCAGCAGAAGCGAGAGCAGAAGCATCTGGTAAAAGTGTTGATGAGGTTTTACAATCTTGGGCTGGTGGTGAGAGTGTAGCTTCGGTTGAAAAGAGTGTTGAAGAGCCTGCACCTGTGGAAGAACCGGCACCTGTGGAAGAACCGGCACCTGTGGAAGAACCGGCACCTGTGGAAGAGAGTGAAAAAGAAAAACCTCAGACATTATCTACTTCAAGAAATACAAAAAAAATAACTCAAAAAATTTCTTTCGCAAATAAAACATTGAATATCAAAGTTAATGCCGAAACCTCTTTACCTAGATGGTTAAATGTTAGCTTTGTTCTGATTCCTTTATTTATCGTGATTGGAATTGTGAATACATCTTCAACTCAGGAATGTGGAGAGAACGGTATTCTCGATATTGATAGAAAATCTCAATTGACTATAAATTGTGATGGTTCTGCATTTGAAGGTAAAGGCGTTGGCTCAGCAAGTTCTATAAATTATATTGCTCTTGGACAACAAATATATTCAGGAGCAGCTGCTTGTGCCGGTTGTCATGGAGTGAACGGTGGTGGTGGTGTTGGACCGGCGTTTACTGGAGGTGAGTTGTATACAACATTCCCAACTTGTAGTGATCATGCTCTTTGGATTGAGTTAGGCTCAGCAGGTTGGCAAGCTGACATTGGGCCAGCTTATGGTGCTGAAAATAAAGTTTCTATTGGAGGAATGCCAGGTTTTGCTGGAAAACTTACCGAAGATGAACTTTATGCAGTAGTTGTATTTGAAAGAGTTGTCTTCGGTGGCGGAAATACAAATGAAGTTTTAGAAGATTGTGGTCTTCTAGAAACTGAAGAAGAAGTTACTGCTGAAGCAGTAGAAACATCGGGTTAAATAAACAAATAAATTCGAGTTGATTGTTCGAATAAACAAACTACTATTTTTTTTATGCTGCCAGCAATTTATATACACGTATTTTTAATCGCATTTAGTATTGTTCTTTTCTATGTAATCTTATAAAAATGGCCAAAATAAAAAAAGAGAAAAGAGCCGTTGGTTGGAAAGAACACGTTGGCCTGCCTGATTTAAAGATTAAAAGTGTGATTGCAAAAATTGATACGGGCGCAAATGTTGCAACTATAGATGCTGCAAACATAAAATTTGCTACCAAAAATAATGTGAAATACGTGAAGTTCACTGTTAAAAAAAGAAACAACACTATTAGAAAAACTTCAGCACCGCTTGCAGGATTTAAAAGAATAAAAAGTTCTAATGGAGATGTTGAAAAAAGGCCTTATATAAAAACTGATATCTTGATGGATGGTATTACAAAAAATATAGAATTAACACTAACGGATAGAGGTCCCATGGATTATACGATGTTAATTGGTAGAAAAGCATTAGGAAGAAGATGGGTAGTTAATCCATCTATAGGTTTCTTGACAAAACCATCAGGAGAAGATGTATGAAGATAGGAATTTTATCCCAGGATATTAGATTATATTCAACAAAACGTCTTTATGAAACAGCTATTGAAAGAGGTCACGATACTGAAGTAGTAAGTTATTTAAGATGCTACATGAATATTGCTAAAGCAAAACCTAGAATATTTTCAGCAGGCAGGGAGCTGAACTTTGATTCTGTAATACCAAGAATTGCTGCAACATGGACATTTTATGGGGCAGCAGTTGTTCGTCAATTTGAATTAATGGGATCTATCTCTGCAAATTCATCAGCTGGAATAAGCAGGTCTAGAGATAAATTAAGGGCTTTGCAACTTATTGGAAATACCGGAGTAGAAATGCCAGTAACTGGTTATGTTCATTTTTCAAGAGATGTCGAATCTGTTTTAAAAAGTGTCGGAGAGCCTCCTTTTGTCATCAAATTACTAGAAGGAACTCAAGGAAGAGGTGTTGTGCTTACAGAAACAATGGATGCAGCAATCAGTGTTATCGAAACAATGAAAAAGATAGATGCAAATATTTTAGTTCAAGAATTTATAAGTGAAGCAAATGGTGAGGATATAAGAGCAATAGTAGTAGGAGATAAAGTGGTTGCGTCAATGAAAAGGGTTGCAAAGCCTGGTGAGTTTCGATCAAATGTTCACTTAGGAGGAAGAGCAGAAGATTATAAAATTTCAAAAGAAGAAGAGGAAAGCGCTGTTAAAGCGGCAAAAATTTTGAAACTAGATGTTGCCGGTGTAGATTTAGTTCAATCTAATAGAGGACCTTTGGTCTTAGAGGTAAATTCTTCTCCTGGATTGGAAGGTATTGAATCTGCCTCAGATGTGGATGTTGCAAAAGAAATTATTTCCTTTCTAGAAAAAAAAGTAGAAAATACTGACAAATCAAAGCCGATAGATATTTAATATAATTTAAAAAATCGATATTTAATAAAATTTCTTAAAATTATATACTGGCTTAAAATTCCCTCATCTAAGACTTTTTTTCTGTATAAAACCACTGGAACTCTTAATAAAAATTCTTCATAACCTTCTTCAACATCAACTTTTTTAATCGTAAAAAAATTATTTAAAAAACCTAGCTTATTTAAACCTTTTTCACACAATTCGCAATTTTCAGTAACAACAATACGTAAGGTGGGCATATCTCTAATATAGTCAAATGAGGCCATGGACTTTAATTTTTATTGTTTTATTAGCCGTAATTATTTTTGTTTCAGGGGCAATTGTCTTAAATATTATTTCTTAAACGTTACTTTTTCCCCATCTTGAATATCAAGAATTTTTTCTGCATTTTTATTTCTTGAAAAAATTGAAATCATTCCCCATGAGTCTGTAACTATTCCAACTTCATTAACACCATCTCCTTGATAATTGCCAACCCAGGTTGTCTTAATTTCTTGATTCTTGATATTTAATGAAACTACATCTCCAATATTTTTACCTAAGTCTGACAACTCTTCAGGAGAAATGTTTGTCTGACAATTTCCATAATGATCAATCCACATAACTTCCCCTTTAATTTCATTATCATTTTTTTCTGTGAGTGGAATAAGATACTGTTGTAAGTTCATTAAATCTACTTCTTCCCCACATTGTTCGATTGATAACTGACTGGATGCTAACCCTGCAGCAAACGGAGAAAAAATATCTCTTGCATGAAACGTATTACCTTCGCTCGGAATTATCCAATCTTCATTTTCAAGTAGATATGCTTTTTTTGCACCACCTACCGTTGCACATGCAAGATTTAACAATCCGTTATCAGGTCCTACCATGATCCCCCATTCTGTTTGTATAGCTACAGGCTTTCTTTCGGTGCCAACCCCGGGATCAACTACAGCTAACAAAACCCCTGGGGGAATATATTGAATTGCCCTCATTAAAAGTAAACTTCCGTACTTTATATTTTGTGGGGGTATGTCATGAGATATATCATTAATTCTTAAATCAGGATCAATTCTATTAATTACCCCTTTTACTACTCCAACTGATCCATCAGAAATCCCAAAATCTGATGCAAATGATATAATGTTTTTCATTAAACTAAGTATATAAGCAGTAAGATTCTTAACTAAAAAAAAGGATGGCATTGAGAAAATTTATAACTGGGTTCTCTGTATTTGTAATCGTTGCCTATTTTGGTGTTGGTTTTTACGTATACAGTCAAGCAGTTGCTACAACGTGTTCTGTTTATGAACCTGAAGCAAATAATGCTCCTGATAATTTTTCGCTAGGAGAAAAAGCTAGTTGGGATCCTTCAAAATATTTTGTGAACAGCTACGAAAACGTAGAAATAGAAACAGAGGATGGAGTTACTCTAAGTGGTTGGTATATGGAAAATGATCCTAATGCAATAACAATAATTGGTATGCATGGCGTTACAAGTAGTAAATTTTCTCCCGATGTTTTGTTAGTTGGAGGAATGCTTTATAACCAAGGATTTAATTATCTGACTTTTGATTTTAGGGACCACGGAACAAGTACGTGCGAAGATTCAAGACATTCAGCTGGTCAAAAAGAAATTTATGATGTTAAAGCATCAATTGATTGGTTGAAAAGTGAAAAGAATATACCAACTTCAAATATTGGTTTATACGGTGCTTCTTTTGGTGCAATGATTGGATTAATGACCCCAGCCGTTACAAATGATTTTCAAGCACTTGCTGTTGTTGATTCTCCATTTGACTTTGCAAGCCTTGTTAGTGAAGAGCTCATATATCAGGGCTTTCCAGGATTTTTATTTGAGCCAGTCTATCATTATGCTTTAATTTTTGATCAGATAAACCTAACAGAAATAAGTCCTGATGATGGCCTTGCTGCAAGTAATAAACAGCCCTTGTTAATTTTTAATGGTAAACAAAGTCCTAGAGTGTTAGCCCATCATACAGATGACTTAATTGAAGCTGCTAAAAATTATGGAATCTCAACCGAAGTAAATAGATATGAAGATCTTTCACACACCGAGGTTATGTACGCTTATCCTGATGAATTTGAAATAAAATTAATCCAATTCTTTACAAAAAATATATCACAATGAAAAAACTTTTATACTTTCTTATTTCTACTTTTATTGTTGTCATGGTTGGTGCTGGTTGGTATTTTTCTGGGTTGATCTATGAGGTTGGATTTAATGTAAACAATCAAGAGAATATAAATGCTGGTACTTCTGAAGATATTATATTTGTTGAAGAAATAAAAGAAGATAGTGTTGTTTTAAATGTTCAGAATGAAAGATGGGGTCCATTATTAGAAAATGGTGTATATGGTGTCATTGGTGCTAATGGCTTCATCATTGTAGATGACATTATTAGCTCAAATGACGGAATTGTTGAAAGAAAGATAGAGTACCAAGAGGGTTTAATTGAAAGTGGTGAGGGTGTAAGTTATGCCCTTTCTTTGTACGAGAGATCAGATGGTAATCTTGTTCCGGTAGGAGTTACCGAAACTTCTGGTCAAGTCAGTGAGGGTGTTTTTACACCGATGTCTGTATCTCAAATGGAATATGAAGAGGTGCTATATGAGTCAGATTTCAGTACTTATCCGGCATACATAACCGGTGAAGGTGATGAAGGTTGGGTAATTTTTATACATGGCTTCAGAGGTGATCATAGAAGACAAACTTTTGCCTTACTGAGAGCAAAAGAATTGGATGAAATTGGTTGGAAATCAATGATTATTGCTTACAGAAATGGAGATGGTATGAAACAAGATCCATCTGGAATGTACCTATATGGGGCTACTGAATGGGTAGATGTTGATGGAGCAATAGATTATGCAATAAATAACGGTGCTAAAAAAGTTGTATTATTTGGTATCAGTGGTGGAGGTGGACCTGAAGCAAGTTGGATAATGAATACAAATGAACCAGATAAAGTAGATGGATTTATATATGAGGCACCAACTTTTAATTTTATTGAGAGTGTAAAGGTGAATGGGCAAGCAAGATTTCCATGGCTTCCAATAAGTCTTTTTGATTACTTTATATGGCTATCAGAAATAAGATTTGGAATAGATTTTGAGTCTATGGACTACAGAGAAGCAGTTATAAATGATGAAACACCCATGCTTCTATTCCATGGTGACGATGACGAGTGGATACCAGTATCTTTATCTGATTATATAGCTGAGGAAAGAACAACAAATATTCAATATTTAAGGTATGAAAATGTTGGTCATGTTCAAGCTTGGAATGCTGATCCAATTTTATATGAAAAAACTTTAAAAGATTTTTTAAAGTCAATAAGTGACTAATTCCTCATAAATATTTTGAATTATATGAGATGTTTTTTTCCAATCATATTTTTTTGACATTTCAATGCATGATGAAGAAATCTCTTCGAATATTTTATTTTCGTTAAGTAGATTACTTACAAAATTAGTAACACCTCTATCAATTAAAGTCTCGGATAAATAACCATTCTTATTGTTTTCAATAATTTCCATCAATGATCCATTGTTAATACTAAGTACAGGCACACCCATCGTTTGAGCTTCAATTGCAACAAGTCCAAAAGTTTCAAATTGAGAAGTATGAATCAATAATCTAGCTTTATTTAGCAATTTTATAATTTTTGTTTGTGGAAGGTTATCCACAAACTCAACATGTGTATCCAAACTTAATTTTTCTACAGTTCGTTCAAGCTCTTGTAAATATTCATTTCCATACTTGCCACTAGGTCCCCCAATAAAAATACATTTAAAATCATTTTCAATTTCTTTAAAATTATTTAAAAATTCTAAGGTTTGAATTTGTCCTTTCTGTTCTTGTATTCTTCCAATCGATAAAAAAATGTTTTCTTTTTTAATTGATAAATCAGGAGAAAATATTTCTCTATCAACTCCTGGAATAATTTTTTTAATTTTATTTTCATCAATTTTGTATGTATCAGTAATCAACATAGTTTCAAAAACTGAAGAAGCAGTAACTAAATTAGATGAT
>JBJKUD010000026.1:0-30464 GCA_045563315.1 Candidatus Actinomarina sp.
GAACATGCTGTTGCCACCATTGCTAAAGCAAAAAATAAAATTAATGTCTTTTTACTTTTCAAGTTATAGACCTCCATTTGTATAGATTTATTATTGCATATATATTCATTAACTTGAATATATATTATTTTTATTTATTCATCTAATGTATTTTTATAGTCTGGTTGTCTTTTCTCTATAAAGGCTGACATGCCTTCCATAACATCTGAATGTATAAATCTATTATTTTGGTTTACGGTTTCGTTAGCTAGAGAATCATCAAAATTAGAGTTAAGACCCTTTCTAATTTGATCTTTTATCATACAAATTGAAATGAAACTTTGTTTATCAAGAAGATTGATTAAGTTATCAAGTTCATTATCCAATTCTGCTTTTACGGATAATTTATAGAGTAGTCCAAATTTATCTAACGTTTCTCCATTAACTTCAGATGCAGTCATCATTAATTCTTTGGCTTTTTGTACTCCAATTATTCTTGGCAAAATCCAAGAACCACTGAAGTCAACTACAAGTCCTCTTCTTGCAAATACTTCAATAAACCTTGTTTCAGGTGTCGCAATTATAAAGTCACTTAATAAAATCATATTGGATGCTGCACCAGCACAAACACCGTCTACAACTGATATGACAGGTTTTTTGCATTCCCATAAAATTTTGGAAGCTTCGGATACGTCTTCCATTGAGGCGTTTAAATTTTCTGCTAGCTGTGCACCAGAAGAAAAGTTTTCATTAACTCTGTTTAACACAAGATATTTTAGATCACCTTGTTCAAAATCTTTGATTTGTTTTTTAAGCTCTTTCCAGTCATCAGCAGAAATCGAATTAGAAGTTTTTGGACTATTGAACGATATTACCAAACAATTATTTTTTATATTACTTTCTAAAACCATATTTAATATTTTAATCATAATTTATTTAGAATGTAGTTATGGGTTTTAATCCAAATAAGCCGTATAAAGCTAACAAAATTGACTACGCAAATATAATATTTGCTCTCATTATTACTTTTGCCGTAATAGCTTGGGCCCTAAATTAAAAGAGGTTCTGTGAATCGTGCAAGGACCATACTTTTGCAACATGTCTAAATGTTCTCTAGTTCCATAACCCTTATTCTTTTCAAATAAATAATTTGGATAAACTTCAGCAAATTTCGTCATCATTTTATCTCTATGAACTTTTGCAATGATGCTAGCCAAAGCAATTGCATAACTATGATCTTCTCCCCTTACTAGAGAAATGGCACTAAATTCTGATATGTTAAAGTGATCAATGTAAACTTTATCTTTTTTTGTATAAATCGACTTTACAGAATCTCTCAAAACCTTTTTATTTGCATCTGAAATACCATTTTCGTCAATGTAACTATTTGAACATTCTGAAATAGAAAATTCAATGTTACTCTTTGTTATCCTATCAACTATTTCTTCTCTCTTTTTTGGACTGAGTTTTTTAGAATCTTTAACATCAAATAGTAAATCCATGTCAAGAAATTTTAATTTTACAGATGCTCCAACAATTGGTCCTGCAAGTGAACCACGGCCTACTTCATCTGCTCCAATTATTAATTGATTTTTATTTTTTTCCCAGTTTTTATTCTCAATCATTTAAGCTTTGAATTTCATTAAACGGATATATCTTAAAAAAGGCTTTGCCAATAATTCTTGATTGAGCAACTGGACCAAATGATCTAGAGTCATAACTATTATTTCTATTATCACCAAGTAAAAAGTATTGACCATCATTTAATTTAATTTCAATATTGTCTGATATTTTATTGGAAACTACATTTTCAGTAATTATCTCAATGTTGTTATTAAAAACTTGACCATTCTTATTAATTTTTATTTCATCACCAGGAGTACCGATAATTCTTTTTATATAAACTACATAATTTTTGCTCTGTTCATTATTAATTAATTCCCAAATTTTTAGATTATCGTTAAGCGCATCAGAATTGTTTGGGATAATAGATTCTGGTGAGTAAAAAACCACTATGTCACCAACTGAATAATCGTTATCAAACAAATTATCTTTAAGCACAATAACTCTGTCATTTATATTTATGTTGGGATACATTGAGAGACTTGGTATGTAATAAATTTGAAATATAAATGTTCGTAAAATGGTTGCAAAAATAAATGCGATTAAGATAATAAATATATTTTTTAAAATTTTTATAATAATTTTATTTTAGTTTAGGAAGTTCTATCTTCTTTAATTTTTGCTGATTTTCCTATACGATCCCGTAGATAGTAAAGTTTTGATCTTCTAACTTTTCCTTTACGAGTAACTTCTATAGATTCAATGATTGGAGCATGAATAGGAAATATTCTTTCGACACCTACTCCAAAAGATAGCTTACGAACAGTGATTGTTTTATTTACTGTTACACCATTGATTGAAATAACAACGCCTTCATAAGTCTGAATTCTTTCTCTGTTTCCTTCAGACACTTTCACATTAACCTTTACAGAATCACCAGATCTAATATCAGGTAAATCTGATTTAAGTTGATTGTTTTCAATTTCTTGTATTAAGTTCATAATGCCTCAGATTGAAATTATAGGTTTAAAGATACTTTAAATGTCTTTTAAATTATTCTTTTTCCATTCCTCAATTTTCTTATGATCACCAGAAAGTAATACTTCTGGAACTTTCATATCTTTGTAAATTTCGGGTCTTGTATATGTAGGATGATCATATTTATCGTTTACAAATGATTCGTACTTTAATGATTCTGAATTACCTAGTATTCCTGGCAATTTTCTCAAAAGTGCTTCCATGAGAAACATTGCAGGAACTTCTCCTCCAGAAACTACAGTTTGGCCTATAGAGATCTCATAATCACTATGAAGTTCCAATAATCTCTGATCGAATCCTTCGTACCTTCCACAAATAATATTTGCTGAATTGTATGTGTGAAGTTCTTCTATCAAATTTTCATTTAATTGTTGGCCGTTAGGAGTCAAAAAAATATTAATATCTTTCTTTGATTGGGTGATTGCTTTATCCATTGGTTCTATCATAAGAACCATCCCTGGTCCTCCACCGTATGGTGCATCATCAACTTGTTTGTAATTACCAGTACCAAAGTCTCTTAGGTTTGTAGTAGTTAATTCAAATAACTTTTTTTCAAATCCTGAGGATAAAATTCCAATATCTAACCAATTTTTAAAAATTTCTGGAAAAAGTGTGACAATATTAAAGTTTGATAACATTTTTAGATAACATATCTTCTGACAAATTTTTTTTCTCGGTATAAAGCGTATTTCTCAAAAAAGGTACTTTATTATTTTTTTTCAATCAACTCAATGAATTGTATGTCAGTTGTGTGTTGCCCGTGGTCGGCGCCAGAAGCTCTACTTATATTTTCATTAATCAAGGTGCCACCGAGGTCATTAACTCCAGCATCTAAAAGTTTTGAAACTCCGTCATGTCCAAGCTTTACCCAACTAGCTTGAATGTTATCAATGCTATTAAAGAAAAAGATTCTCGCTAAGGAATGAATAAGAGTTACTTCATCCCACGTAGGTCCAGGCATGCTTTTTCCCTGTAAAAATATAGGTGAGCCCATATGAACAAACGGCAAGGGTACAATTTCAGTAAATCCCCTAGTTCTTTTTTGTATATTTCTGATTGATTCGAAATGATTTGACCATGATTCAATATCGTCGATATGTCCAAACATAATCGTAGCGGTAGATTTAATTCCGAGTGAGTGAGCAACTTCCATTACATATCCCCATTGCTCGGCAGTTATTTTATCCGGACATAGGAACTCTCTTATTCGGTTATCTAAAATCTCTGCAGCAGTACCAGGTAAAGTGTTTAAACCTGCTTCTTGCAATAAAGTAAGATAATCTTTAACTGATAAGTTAATTGTTTCAGCACCTTGCCATATTTCTAAGGGTGTGAAACCCATGAATGTGAAGATCAGGTACTTCAGATTTTATTTTTTGTACTAAGTCCAAATAAAAATGACCGGTATATTCAGGATGAATACCGCCTTGTAAGCAAACTTCAGATGCTCCATCTTTGTATGCCTCAATGCTTCTTTCAACAACTTCCTGAGGTTCGAGATTATACGGCTTTTCTTTTAGATCTAAACTTTTTGGACCTTTAGAAAATCCACAAAAACCACATTTAAAATAACATTGATTTGTATAATTAATATTTCTATTTTTTACAAACGTAACTTTATCTTGATGTATTGATTGATTTAATTCATTTGCGACTTCAGCAATATCATTAATATATTTACCTGATGTTTTAAATAAATCTTTCAATTCATTTTTTGAAATTTCGTAGCCATCTTTAGCCTTCTCTAAAATATTTTCAAAATTATTTGTTTTGAATGAAGATGATAAATTATGAGTTGCCTTATTAAGTTTAGGGATATCCTTTCCGGAACCAGGTGACCAATCAGTAGGAAAGCGCTTATACCCCCTAACGTCACGAGATTGAAGGTAGTTTGTAAAATGTAGTTTTGAAAGTATTTTTCTTGCTTCATTAACTGGTTCTTGCGAGAAGATAGTTCTTTCATAAAGGTTTTTGATCTATCTTTTCTTTAAGTATTTTAATTTCTTTATAACTCCAATCTCTTAACCAAAGATCTTCAACTCCTTTATTAATTGACATAATTGCCTCATCGACAGAATTTACATATTTTGATATTTTAAAACTCAATGAAAGTTGTAGGTTTTTTAGAACGTTTATACTTTCGAGGTTATTAACAAGTATATGCCTAGGGTTTAATCGAGTAATTACTTCTAAATCTTTTTCATTACTTGATGACACTTTATAAATTAATCTAGATTTTGGAATATCTTTAAATTCTTTCCAATTTTCAGAATTAACAAACCATTGAAAGGCATCTTCATTTATATCATCAGATACTGTTTGGAACCCATTTTTATGTATAGTTTCTAAATTTACATTTTTATTTATATAAAAAGAAGATGTGCCCTCTTTTTTGCGAGAATTTAGGTATATCTCATTGTCAGAATCACAGGGCCTAATTCTTAGAAAAGAAACATTATTTTGTAAATTCATGTTCACGTGGATATCCTTTCTCATTTACTACACTACTTACTTTTTCATATATTTCAGGACTAAGCCATTCCCTGTTTATAAATGCAGGATATACAGGAAGCCTTGGAATAAGTTCTTGATTGGTACTTTTCACACTTTTATTCAAATCTTGAATATTTGGCCATGTATGTTCTGGATTAACCCAATCAATTGTTTTTGGCGAGATACCCCCAAAATCATTTATTCCTGATTTTATAAACAAGTCAATATCATTAACTAAATTAGGAGGTATCTGAAGTGAAATATGGCTTGGCAAAAAAATCCTTGTTGTAGCAATTATTCTTAAAAATAAATCATTAATAATTTCAGAACTATTTTTCATAGCCGTATTTTGTTTAGCTCTAAAATTTTGAAGAATTATTTCCTGAATTGATGTGTTTTCTTTACAAGTTTGAATAAGTTTAAAAATATCAAATATTAATTCTTCTTTAGTATCAGCGATACCTAATAGTAAACCGGTAGTCATAGGATATTTTTCTTCCATTGCATTATTTAATGTATTCAGTCTTAATTTAATATTTTTAGTTTTAGCCCCATAATGAGCATGACCCTTTTCATTTATTTTTGATGAAAAAGTTTCCAGCATCAAGCCACCTGACGGTGAGTATTTTTTGTATTCGATTATTTCATTTCGTGACATTAAACCAGGATTTATATGAGGAAATAGATAATATTTTTCATTTATTCGTTTGGCATTCTCAAGCAGATAAGAAAAAGTGTCGTTATACCCAAATTTGTTTAATTCATCTGACGCAAATGACCATTTATTTTCTGGTTTATCTCCTAAGGTAAATAATGCTTCAAAACATCCTGTTTGATCTCCTACCTGTGCAATTGCATCTACTTCGTCAAATGTTAAATATGCCCCACCCTCTTTTGGTGATTTAACAAATGTACAATATCCGCATGAGTCTTGACATAATGTAGTCAACGGGATAAAAACTTTTGGACTGTAAGTTATGTCTTTACCAAAATAATCTAGTTTTTTATTAAAGGCAGAGTCTAAAAGTTCATATGTGGAGATCTCTCCAAAAATATATTCTTCAATTTTTTTTTCTAAACCAGACATAATTTTTAACTATTCGATAATATTATGATTTGATTGTACCAAGAATTTATAAGAATTCATAAGTAGAGAGTGACATATGGTTAACGTTTCAATAGTTGGTTTTGGAAGGATTGGAAGAGATCTGTACAGGCAGTCTCTTGATGATGAGAAAATTAACATAGTATCCGTATCTGATACAGCAGATAAGGAAAATCTGATTTATCTTCTTAAGTATGATTCAATTTATGGACAACTAGATCATGAGATAAATGTTTTAGAGGATGGAATAGTTGTAAATAATAACAAAACAATATTTAATAATTGGAAAAATGCAGATGAATCAAATTGGACCTCGTTAAATACTGACATAGTTATATTGGCTACTGGAAAATCTCAAAACTTAGAAGAGTCTGAAAAGCATCTCACTAAGGGTGCAAAAAAAGTTTTCATAGCATCTACTCCAGAGAATTTGAAGGAAATACCGTTATTAATATCTGGATGTAATGATGAAGTAATAGATTTAGAATCAAACATAATTTCTTTTGGATCAAATACTGCCAATGCTGTTGGGCCTATATTAAAGATGATAAACAACGAATATGGTGTTGAGGAAGTATTTATAACTACCATACATGGTTATTCAAATTCAAATCGTTTAGCAGATGTTGCAGGTGAAGGTTTTAGAAAAAATAGAGCAGCAGGTGAAAATATTATCCCAGCGATTACCAATTCATCTAAGGTCATTGAAACAGCGTTGCCTGAATTAATTCAAAAGATTGCTTCTTTTTCAATGACAGTGCCTGTTCCTGATGGAAGCACCATTGATTTAACAATAAATTTAAAAAATAATACATCAAAAGAAGAGGTTAATAATTTCTTTGATGAAAAAACTAAAGAACCTGATTTACAAGACATAATTGGTATAACTTATGATCCAATAGTGTCTTCTGATGTAGTAGGAAATTCACTTTCAGGAATTATTGATGGACTATCCACTATGTGTATTGATGAAAATAAATTAAAACTCATTATTTGGTTTGATAATGGTTGGGGCTACGCCTCTAGAATCATCGAAACTGTAAAATCAACAGGTGATCAATTTGAATAATATTGGAATAAATGGATTTGGAAGAATAGGTAGATCAATTTTAAGAATCATAATTGAATCTAATTCAGATTTGAACGTTATCGCAATAAACGACCTTGGAGATCGAGAAAATCTTGTATATCTGTTTAAACATGATTCAATTATGGGAGTTCTTGATATGCATGTTGAACTTAAAGATGACGATTTAATAGTTGGAGATAGAACTATTAAATTAATCTCACATAGTGATCCAGCAACAATTCCTTGGAATGATTTAGGTGTTGAACTTGTGGTCGAATCAACTGGTTTTTTCAGAGATAAAGAATCTCTAGAAAAGCACATAAGTTCAGGTGCAAAAAAAGTCATTCTTACTGTACCTCCCAAAGATGAAATAGATGCAACAGTCGTTCTTGGTGTGAATGATGATTCTTTATCTGATGACGATAATCTTATTTCAAATGCATCTTGCACAACGAATTGTCTTGCTCCAATTGCAAAGGTTCTAAATGATAATTTTAAAATTAAGTCTGGACTAATGACAACTGTTCATGCATATACCAATGATCAAGCACTCGCTGAAACTACACACAGCGACTTTAGAAGAGGACGAAGTGCAACCCAAAACATAATACCCACATCAACAGGAGCAGCAAAAGCAGTTGGAATGGTACTACCTGAACTTAATGGGAAACTTGATGGAATGGCTATGAGAGTACCTGTACCCAATGGAAGCGT
This sequence comes from Candidatus Actinomarina sp., assembly GCA_045563315.1. Taxonomy (GTDB): domain Bacteria; phylum Actinomycetota; class Acidimicrobiia; order Actinomarinales; family Actinomarinaceae; genus Actinomarina. The sequence goes on from JBJKUD010000026.1 coordinate 7,962, forward strand.
AGTAGATTTAGTTGTCGAGGTTGAGAAAAGTGTAACCATTGAGGATGTGAATAAAGCGGTTCAAAAAGCAGCTCAAAATGAACTTAAAGGTATTCTTGAATATTCTGAAATTCCTTTGGTATCAACTGATATATTAAAGAATTCACATTCAAGTATTTACGACGCTTCTTCCACACAAATTATTAACAAAAATCACATAAAAGTAGTTTGTTGGTACGACAACGAATGGGGATATTCAAACAGAGTTGTTGACCTACTAAAGAAACTATCAGCTAGTGAATAAAGAATTACCAAAAGCACCTGAAGCAGCTGGAAATTATGTAACTGTTAAAAAAATAGGAAACTATATTTACACTTCTGGACATGTTCCTATTACTGAAGAAGTAAAATTCATAGGTAAAATTCCAAATGAAATTTCTATAGATGATGGTTACAAAGCAGCTTCCTTGTGTGCCGAACTAACAATTTCGTCACTATTAACAATTTCTAAGTTAGAAAAATTAATACCAGTAAATGTCATTGGATTTGTAAACTCTTCATCAAATTTTGAAAATCAGCCAAAGGTATTAAATGGATTCACCGATAAGCTTGATGAATACTTTACTGAAAAACCAACACGTTCAGCAGTTGGTGTTTCAAGCCTACCTTTAAATGTATGTGTAGAAGTTCAATCTTTATTTTATATAAATGAATAACTTTATCGTCGGAATAAGTACTGGGAATAAGGATGTTCAAATGTCAGCTGGCGAAATAGAATGTTCAGTATTAAATTCTGAATTTATCAAACAGTGTAATGAGCATAATGCCCAGGTAAATATTCTTCCACAGCAGAACACCACGTCTATAAATTTGAAGGGTCTAGATGCATTAATAGTTACTGGAGGAGGAGATATTAATCCTGAAATGTATGATCAAATACCAGATGACACTATTGAGAAGGTAGATGATTTAAGAGATTCAACAGAGATGAATATCTTTATAGCTGCAGAAAAAATGCAAATTAGAACACTGGCAATTTGTAGGGGACATCAATTGTTAAATATTTATAAAGGCGGAACTTTACACCAAGATCTGAACAAAGCTGGGTTTCAAAAAATAAATCATCAAAAGCCTTACGATGATGCAAGAAAACACATACATAAAATAAATATTGATGAAAATACAAAATTAAAAGAAATAATTCAAGATGAAATCATTTTGGTAAATAGCATTCACCATCAAGGAATAGATAAACTAGGAAAAGATTTAAAGATTTCTGCAAAATCACCTGACGGTGTAATCGAAGGAATTGAAACTACAAATGGATGGGATGCAATTGGAATTCAATGGCATCCAGAATATTTAGATGATGAACCAACAAATAAGATATATAAATGGTTAATTAATAGTTAAATAAAGTTTGTTATCAATATATTTAAAGTTATTTTTATCATAAGAAACAACAATTTCTTCATTGTTTTTTGAAACCTTACACATAATTAACTTAGCTGTATAAAAATAATCGATCAAATTTATATTATCTGATAGAACATCACCAATAAAAAATTTGGGCCAAGGTAAATTTGACTTATTGACTACGTTTTTAAATTTAGAAGAAATAAAAACTTCGGAATCTCTCAAGCTTTCAGATTCATCTATTGTGTCTATGTTTTCAAATTTAATTAAATTTCTATCTTTTAAGTGTTTTTTAAATTTACTAATCTTGTATTCTTTTTGATCAATTGAAACTATTAAGCCAGATAGGTTTAAATCTCTAAAAAACATCTCTATGTTTATATATTGAAAACCAAGCAATCCATGTGGCTTTCCAAGTTTTCCTAGATAGTAAAAATTATCTTCAGTCAATAAATTCTACTGAAGATTGAAGGCCTTCTTCGTCCGCTGCAGCCTGAGCTACTGTTCTAATAGCACGTGCTACTCTTCCTCGTTTTCCTATTACTCTTCCCATATCATTAGGAGAAGTTCTAACTTCAATTGCAACACTTTCATCATCAGATGAGGATATATCAACTTTTACTGACTTTTCATCTTCTACAATTTGAGAAATTATATATTCAACAACATTTCGGACAATCTTTCCATTTTCACTCATTCTTCTTCACCTTTATTTTCATTTTTATCAATATTTTCAGAAATTTCCTCAGCTTCAGCTACGTTTTCATCATTATTCTTATTATTTGCTTTTGAACTGCTTTTAATTTTTGGCTCTGGTGGTGTAGGTATCGAAACCACTTCACCTTTTGAGGATCTCCATTGAGCCCATGCTCCGGAAATCTCAAGTATCTTTTGTGCTCTTTGTGAAGGTTGAGCACCTTTGTCTAACCATGAAACTGCTTTTTCAACATCTATATCAACTTTTGATGGATTTTCATGGGGATCATAAAATCCTAAATCTTCAATAAATTTTCCATCTCTCGGAGATCTAGAATCGGCAACTATTACTCTGAAAGTCCTATTCTTTTTTTTGCCTCTTTGGGCTAGCCTTATTTTTACTGGCATTAAATTCCTAATCTATTTGCAGTTAATTATATTAGTTAAGTTATAACTTAATGACCTAAAAATTATATTTACTATCGTTAAATAGTCCTAGTAAAGATTAATTTTTTAATGTACTCTAAAAATATGGAATTAATTGAAATATCTCATCCATTAAAAGATCACTATCTAACTAACTTAAGAGATAAGAATACTGATTTTGATACGTTTAGAACTTCTGCATCAAAATTATCTTATTTCTTAGTTGTTGAAGCAACTAAGCACCTCACTACTTCCGAAATAGAAATTAACACTCCCCTTACTAAAACAAAAGGTGTTCAAATTGAAAATAACTCAGTTGCAATTTCTGTTCTTAGAGCTGGCCTTGGGTTAATGGACGGAGTTCAACAACTCATACCAAATATATCATTTGGTTATATAGGTGTTCAAAGAAATGAAGAAACCGCTGAGCCAGAAAATTATTATGAAAAATTACCTGATCTTGTAAATAAAAATGTTTTCATTTTAGAACCAATGTTGGCAACTGGGGGGTCACTTTCCTTTGCAATTGAAACTGTAAAAAAATATAATCCTAAAAATATACACGCATTAACAGTTATATCTGCACCGGAGGGGATCGAAAAGATTAAAGCTAATCATCCAGATATAACATTAATTACTGCATCTATAGATGAAAAATTAGATGAAAACTGGTACATTGTCCCTGGCCTTGGGGATATGGGCGATAGGCTTTTTGGAACGACTTAACAAAAATGCCAAAATGTATATTAATTGTTATTGACTCATTAGGTGTTGGAGAAGCCCCAGATGCTGCCATTTATGGAGATGAAGGTTCTAATACATTTGGGAATGTTTCTAAGGCAAATGGAGGATTAGTACTCCCAACATTTGAAAAACTTGGTTTTGGTGCAATTACAGAAATTGATGGATTAAGAAATGAAAATAACTTTTCAATTATAGGGAAACTTGCAGAAGCATCAAAAGGTAATGATTCTACAACTGGACATTGGGAAATAGCCGGACTTGTAACTAAAAAAGATTTTGCAATATTTCCAGATGGATTCCCAGTTGAATTAGTTGACAATATTTCCAAGGAAATAGGCTATAACTTTATTGGTAATTTTCATGCATCAGGTACTGAAATAATTAATGACTTGGGAAAAGAACATTTAGAAACTAAAAAATTGATACTTTACACCTCAGGAGATTCTGTATTTCAAATTGCAGCACATGAAGATATATTATCAACAGATGAACTCTATAAAGTTTGTGAAATCGCAAGAAAACATTGTAATGCTTACAACATTGGAAGAGTAATAGCGCGTCCATTTATTGGACCAATTGGAAATTTTAAAAGAACTTACGATAGAAAAGATTTTGGTATCAATCCCCCAGGTGAGACTCTCTTAAGTCAGTTATCTAATAATGATAAAAAGACTCTTGGTATTGGTAAGATTTCTGATTTATTTGGAGAAGATTATTTACATGAATCTATCCATACAGAAGGTGATGAAAATGGAATGCAAATTCTTTTACAAAACTATAAATCTGAAGATTATGATTTTTATTTTATAAATTTAGTTGATCTAGACATGCTTTATGGACATAGGGAAGATCCAAAAGGTTATTATGAAGGATTAAAAATTATTGATAGACAGCTCTCGAAACTTATGGATAGTTTACATGATGACGATGTATTAATAATTACAGGTGATCATGGAACTGATCCTACAGATGGTAAAACGGATCACTCACGAGAATATGTCCCATTCGTAATATTTAAAAATAACTTAAATCCAAAAAATATAGGCTCTGGAGATACTTTTGCAAATATAGCTTCTACTATTTCCGAATTCTATGGTTTAGAAAATATATTTACAGGAAAAAGTGTTTTTAAGTATATATCATGACTTTAGAGACATAATGATTAATAAAATTAAAGAAGCAAGTCAGTTTATTAAAAATGAATTTCCCTCAGAAATTCAATCTGCCATTATTTTAGGTTCAGGTATGGGAGGATTCGAGAAAACATTTACACCATTAAAGTCATTTGATTATTCTGAAATACCACATTTTATTAAACCATCAGTTGAAGGTCATAGTGGAACATTGACTTTTGTAGAAATTAAAGACAAAGTTACTGCAATTTTGTCTGGTCGGGCACATTATTACGAAGGTTACAATATTCAGGATATCGTACTGCCAACTAGAGTTTTGTCTGATTTAAATATTAAAAATTTGGTTATTACTAATGCTGCTGGTGGTGTAAATTCGAATTATTCACCTGGTGATATAGTTGCAATCAAAGATCATATTAATTTAACCGGGGATAATCCACTAATAGGGAAAAATATTGATGAATTTGGTCCAAGGTTTCCTGATATGTCAGAAGTTTATAATCTTAAATTTAGAAAAATTGCTGAGACCGTTTCAAGTGATTTTTTTGATTACAAAGAAGGAGTATATGCATGGTTTACTGGACCAACTTATGAAACACCCTCAGAAGTAAACTTTGCGAAAACAATTGGTGCAGACTTAGTTGGGATGTCTACCGTGCCTGAGGCAATTGTTGCAAGACACGCTGGCATAGATGTCACAGCTTTTTCACTTGTAACAAACTTAGCGGCAGGAATCTCAGAACACCCCCTTTCCCACGATGAAGTTATTGAAATTGCTGATAAAACGTCAAAAACTTTTCAAAGTTTTATGAAGAGTTTTTTAGAACAAATTAATTTAGCAATTTAAATTTCTGATATTAATATGAAAACATGAAAATAGCAGTCTGTGCAAAACAAATACCTGATCCAGCTTTAGAAATTACATACAATGGTGGATTAATTAATAGACCAGAAGAACAAGTTTTGGATGATACAGATCGTTATGGAATTGAAGTTGCTTTACAACTAAAAGAAAAATTTGATGCAGAAGTTACAGTAATTTCTATGGGTTCATTAGGAACTGAAAAAGGTATTCAACAAGCTCTTCAAATGGGACCTGATGGAGCTCTTGTTCTAGAAGATGATTCATTATCTGGATCAAATTCATTGATGACCGCAAATGTTTTAAGTGAATTATCAAAAAAAGTTGAAGCCGATATAACAATATTTGGTACGGAATCTACTGATGGTTATTCAGGTGTAATTCCACAACAAGTTTCTAGATTGCTAGGAGTTCCATGCATATCTTATATAAAAGCAGTTGATATAGATGAATCAGTAACTCTAACAAGACAAACTTCAACAGGATCAGAAAAGGTAATTATGCCAACAAATTGTGTATTGTCCGTAACTGCTGGTGGAGTTGAGCCAAGATATCCAAACTTTAAGGATATTATGGCTGCAAAATCAAAACCAATAGAAAGAATATCAATTGCTGATATTAATTATGACACTCAGCAAAACTTAGAATTTATTGACATAAAAGATGTGTCAACTACAAAACAAGGTGAAAAAATAATTGATGAGGGTGAAGGATTTCAAATTATTATTGATAAGTTAAAGGAATTGAAAGCCATATGAAAACATTAATAATCGGTGAAGTTGTCGATAACAAATTGTCAAGTGGAGCATTAGAGATTATCACAAAAGCAAACGATTTAGGACTAGATTTTGAAATTGTAACAGTGGGGTCTGAGGAGTCTCCTAACATTGGATCTGAAACATTTAAAAATACTTATATGAAATGTCCAGAAAATAAACTTACTTTAGGAACTGTTGCAGATAAATTAAAAAGCATAATTGAAGAAAATTCAATCTCTTTAGTTCTATCACCATCAACTTATGTTGGAAGAGACTTAATAGCGTTTCTATCGGTAGATTTTAAATCTAGTCAAGTTTCAAACGTTATCAATTTTGAAGTTGAAGGTGAAAGTGTAACCACCTCAAACTCAATCAATGGCGGTGAAAGTGAATATAACTCTAAGATATCATCACCACATAAGTTTTTGCTTATCAGGCCAAAATCCTTTGAAGAATCTCAGTTATCTTTAGATACAAATTTCGATACTGTAGAGATTACATCAGAGGATCCAGAAGTATTTGACATTTTTATAGAAGAAAAAACTGGTCCTCAATTAGAAGATTCAAAAATTGTTATTTCCGCTGGTAGAGGAATGGTTGAAAGCTCAAATTTATCATTAGTTCAAGATTTAGCCACAAAACTTAATGCTGCAATTGGAGGCACTAGAGCTATAGTTGACGCAGGTTGGATGCCTTACTCTCAACAAGTTGGTCAAACAGGTAAAACTGTCAAACCGGATGTTTATATTGCACTTGGTATTTCTGGAGCTACACAACATCAAGTGGGCATGAAAGATTCAAAATATATAATCGCTGTAAACAAGGATGAAGAAGCTCCTATATTTCAAATAGCTGATTTAGGTTTGGTTGCAGATACTTTATCTATAGTTCCAAAGATTACTGAAAATTTATAACTTTACCTAAAATTTAAAGTCAAAAGGTAAAACTTCTTCAAATTTATACTTTTTAATCTCATCATTATGGACAACAATTACATTTTCTGTATTGAACTCTGACATTCGTTGTCTAGATATGCCACATGGAAATATAGCAGTGTCATTTTCTGCATCAATACAAGCTACAGCAATAGTGTCTATTTTTGTTTCACCTTCAGATATTGCTTTAAATATTGCAACGTCTTCTCCACAAACAGTGGCTGGGTAAGAAGCATTTTCAATATTACAACCTGTATATATGTTTCCAGAATCTGTTATCAATGCTGCACCCACTCTAAAATTTGAATAAGGCGCATATGCTTTTTGTGCAGTATCTTTTGCTAAGTCGGCTAATTTTTTATCTTGTGGATTCATTATTCACCTTTTGAGATTAAAGATTCAAAATCTTTTTTAGTTTTTGTAAACACTCTTGAACCTGAACCAGGTTGCATAGTAACTCCATACAATACATCACCTGCTTGCATAGTTTGTTGTTGATGAGTAACAATCAAAAATTGAGCGTCATTTTTAACAAATTCTAATAAATTCAACATTCTATGAAGATTTGCATCATCAAGAGCAGCTTCAACTTCATCTAATATGTAAAAAGGACTTGGAAAGGATTTAAAAACAGAAAATAAAAATGCAATTGCAGCTAGTGATCTCTCCCCGCCTGAGAGTAAGCTTAATTTTTTAACTTTTTTTCCTCTTGGTTGAACATTTATTTCAATTCCAGAATCTAATAAATTATCAGAGTTAGTAAGACTTAATGAACCCTTTCCACCAGGAAAGAGTTTTTCAAAAACTTCTTCAAAATTTACAGATATTGTGTTGAATGAATTTTCTATTCTGAATTTGATTTCTTCTTCAATCTCAGCAATATATTTTAGAAGTTCTTTTTTTGCTAGGTTTAATTCTTCAATATTTGATGAAATATTTATATATCTATCATTTAGAGATTCGAAGTCTTCAGAAGCTAAATAATTAACTGTTCCAAGCGCATCTAAATCTTTTTCAGTCTTACTTATTAAATTTTCTAAGTCATTTGCAGATACATCGTTAATGTCAAAATTATTAATTTCTTCAATATTTAGTCCACTTATATTTGTAAGATTTGAATAAAAAAGTGCCCTTTGAGACATGTACTCAGATTCTTTTACCATCAAGTTACTTTTTTTATCTTTGTAGTTATACAAATTTTGTGAGAGATTATCTAGATTATCTTCAATTTCATTAATCTGAATATCATTTTCACTGTAATCATTATCTAATTTTTTACTTCTAAGTGACAAATCTTCAGAAAGTTCAGATAAAATTTTATAAGCTGTGGAAGCTTTTCCATTTATATTTTGATAATTCTCTATGACCATTGTCTGGTCATTTTTTGATAATTCATTAATTTTATTTGATATATTTTTGTTTTCTTCTGTAAGAAATTTAATTTTCTCTGTTGAAGTAATAAGTTCCTCATTCATGAAAGATGTTTCATCTTCTAATGTAAGTTTTTCGTTAGTTAATACTTCTTCTTGCTCTTGAAGAGTCTTTTTAAATGTATCACTGTTGTTATATTCTTTAAACAATGACAATTTATTTTCTAAACTACTCTTTAGATTATTTTTGGTGATCACTGCTTCTGAATATATATTATCTAAGTTACTTACTTCTCTATTAATAATATTTTCTGTGTTTAACCTAACTTTATTAAATGATCTAGAAGATAAAGTTTTTCTTTTTAAATATTTATCATGTTTAACTAAATATTTATTTAATGTTTTATCATCTTTCTTCCAAGTGTTTAAGTTATTTAGATATTTTTCAACAACATCAGATTTAGATTGTAAATCGTTTTTAAGATGACTAATTTCATTTTTTAATAACGCTTCATTTATTTCTAAGCTCGCAGACTGTTTACTTTTTAGGTCGTCAATTTCGACTGATAAGTCTTTAATTTTTTGTGAATTGAATTTAATAATTTCTTTTTTATCAATTACAGATTTAGAAAGTTGGGAAATTTTATTGTTGTTTTCAAATATTTGATTTTTATTTCTTTTTAATTCACTATTGCTTTGTTCTTTGATTCTTTCCAGCGATAGTTGTCTCTCTGATGAAATTTGATATATAGTTTTAAATTCTTCATTAAATTTATTTACTTCAGTAATAGCATCATTTAGAAACGATTTTATTGATACATTTTCACCAAAATCTTTTCGTAGTTTTGATTTATCTGACTTATACACTTCGAGTTTTTCTTCAAAGTCAATAATAAAATTATCAACTTCATCTAATTGAAATTTAATATCTTCATATTTTTTATTAAATTTTTTATATTGATAAACATTAAGTTTTGTTTTATTTTCTTTTAAAAGATCGGATAAATCTTTATGGAGTTTAGCTTGCTCAGCTTGTTTTCTTAATGGGTCAATCTGTTTTTTGATTTCGCGTAATACATCTTTGGCTCTTTTAATTTCCTTCTCACCAGATTCTATTCTTTTCAAAGCTTTGTCTTTTTTTAATTTGAACGGGAGAATTCCTGAAGCCTCTTCAATAGTAATCCTATGATCTTCAGGTTTTGCGTTTAAAATCTCAGCAATTTGACCTTGAGAAATTATAATATGTTGTTGTTTTCCAATACCTACATCATTTAGAAATTCTTGTATGTCCAATAATCTACAGTTAAGTCCATTCATAAAATACTCTGAGGTTCCATCCCTATAGAGCTTTCTCCCAATAGAGACTTCATCTGAGTTAATTTCATCTTTATCATCTAGATTAAATACAAGAAAAACCTCAGCAAAACCTTTCTCAGTAAGCTTTTCAGTTCCTGCAAAAATAACATCTTCCATTTTGTTAGTGCGAAGTGCCCCTGGGCTTTGATTACCAAGTACCCATGAAATTGCATCAACAATATTTGATTTACCTGAACCATTTGGACCAACTATTACATTGGTATTTTCAGAGAGATTAATAGTAGTTTTCTCAGCAAATGACTTAAAGCCATGTGCAACTATTGATTTTAAGTGCATATATTTAACCCTGTTGTTACTAATAAGGATAGTAAATTTTTACGGTTTTGTTTATATTTTGAAAAAGATTTAGTAGCTCATTTTTGAGAATACATCTTTTGCAGCCATTTGTTCAGCATTTTTCTTTGAATTCCCAACTCCATTCCCGATAATTTTATTATCAAGAATAACCTGAGCATTAAATTGTTTCTTGTGATCTGGACCCTCTGACCTAGTTGTATAGCTGACTTTTTGACCTTTTTTTGCAAAAAATTCTTGTAGTCTCGTCTTATAATCTTTTTGCCCAGGATTTTTAGAAAGGTCTTCAATTAAGGGATAGATGAATTTTGAAATAAAATTATTTACTTCCTTTAGTCCTCCATCAAAATAAATAGCTGCAATAAGTGCTTCGACAGCATCTTCTAAGATTGAACTTTTGTCTCTTCCCCCGGTACTTTCTTCTGCTTTACTCATAAATAAAAATGTGCCAATATCAATTTGGTTAGCTAGATTTACTAAAGCATTTTGATCAACTGCTCCAGATCTAATTTTTGTTAAACTACCTTCATCCAGATTTGGATAGTTATCAAATAAAAAAATTGAGAGATCAAAATCTAAAATTGTATCACCAATAAATTCATATCGTTGATTAGTAGGACTTGTCGGCTCTTCGTCGATGAATGACTTATGTGTTAATGCAGTTTTTAAATGATTTGTATCTTTAAATGAATAACCTATGTTTTTTTCAAAAAATTTTAAATCCTTCATATTCATAATTCATTTGAAACATCTGAAAAATTACTAATAAATTGTTTCTCAATCGCTTTGTTTGTAAATATTAAAGCATTTTTTATGGCTTCAGCGTTTGAAGAGCCATGCCCAATAATAACAAGACCGTTTACTCCTAGTAAATAAGATCCATTGGTTGAATTTGGATTTAATAACTTTTTAACTGGAGATAATGCTTTCTTAACAGGCTTTAAAAGTGGTTTAAATAAATTCTTTTTTAAAGATTCTGATATTAGATTCATTTGAAGCTTTGCAACACCCTGAAGCGTTTTAAGAACAACATTTCCTGTAAAGCCATCAGTTACAAATACATCAACTTTTGAATAAGCAAAATCTTTTCCTTCAACATTTCCAACAAAATTTAAATTAGAAGTATTTAGTAATTTATATGTAGATTTTTCTAAATCTCTTCCCTTGGTACTTTCTTCACCGTTATTGATTAGCCCAATTTTGGGGCTCTCAATATCAAACAATAGCTCAGCAAGTTTTGATCCCATAACAGCAAATTGATATAAAATTTTAGGCTTTACCTCTAGGTTTGCACCAGAATCTACAAGTATTACTTCCTTCTCACTACCTGGTATAACTGAAGCTATGGTCGGTCTTATAACCCCTTTAATTTTTCCTAGAACAGAGATCGCTCCAATTAAAGTTGCACCAGTTGATCCAGCTGAAAAAACTGCATCAGCCTTTTTTTCATTCAATAAATTAAGTGCACCTAAAATTGATGAATTTTTCTGTGTTCTTATTGCTTTAGCCGGATCATCGTCCATTGATATTACTTGTGGATAATCAACAATTGGAATTTTAACATCACCTAGATAACTTAAAATTAAATTTGTGTCACCGGAAAGGATTACATCAATACCTTCTTGCTTTGCAAGAATTGCACCTTTTACAACTTCTTCTGGAGCGGAGTCTCCACCCATTGCATCAACAGCAATAGTACTCATGATTTATTAATTAACTTCTGGTTCTTTTACTTGTCTACCGTTGTAAGTGCCGTCAACTGGATTAACTCTATGCGATTGTTTTGCTACGCCTGTTTCAGGATCAATAATAAAATGAGGCTTAGAAACCTTGTGTTGGGCTTTACGCCTTCTTGTCCTTGATTTAGACATTTTTTTCTTTGGTACTGCCATTAAAAATTTCCTTTCAAGTTACAAATCTAGCTCAGTTAGAGAAGAAAATGGACTTTCTTTTAGATTTTTTTTGGGATGCTTGCAAATTGCTAAATTTTGATTATTTCCACATTCTGAGCAAAGCCCTTTGCATTCATTATTACAAATATATTGTAATTTCATTTCATTTAAAATTAATTCAGATATTAATGAAGAGATTTCAATCTCATCCGACGCAAAATCTATATCGTAATCATTAGATTGATTTTTGTTAAAATCATCAAAGAAACTCTTCTCTTTTTTGACATTATTAACATCTAGACATCTTGAACATTCAGACTCAAAAGTAAACCGAAGTTTTAGATCAATTTCTAATTTTTCATGAACGTTCTTCATTTGAATTCTCAAATTAATTGGGTTGGTTTCAGTGGTCTTGTATTCCCTGCGTATTTAACATCTAAGTGTCCATCAGATTCAAATGAAATTTCACTTTTTGAGTTAAATATTCCACTTATGTCATATTTGGTTTGAATAAAAGACATTGTTACTCTGGTTCAGTAATTTTTCTTGGTTGCCTTAGGTTTGTTTTTTCTCTTTCTACAATATTTGATAACTCATCAATTTTTGACTGTATTTCTTCTAATTTCTGATCCAGTTTATCTTCAACACTAGCTCGATTTAAAATTGCTTCCTGTTCAGCTTGTTTTACTAATGCATTTGCCTCAACAACAGCTTCTTGAAGAACAAAAGACTCAGATATTAATTTAGCCGACTCTTTATCAGCGTTTGCAAGTATCTCATCTGCTTCTTCCCTTGCTTTATTTAAATACAATTCCTGTTCCCGGACAATGAATCTTGCTGTGCGAAGTTCTACGGGCATTAGATCTATTAAATTCTCTACTAGTTTTAGGACATCCTTTTTAGATGATCTATTGTTTAAAAAAGAATTCGAAGATAAATTTTCTTTCAATAACTCTAATTGATCAATATATTCTAATTTCAGTTCACCACTTAGAACTTTATCGAGTGAGATATTCTCATCAACCATTATTTAATCTCTCAATAACAACAGAAGGCACCAATGCACTAACATCTCCCCCATATGAATAAATTTCTTTCACCATTGAACTTGATACGTAACCATATTCAGGTGAAGCTGGTATGAAGATTGTTTCGAAATCAGCAAGGTTAAAGTTCATTTGGGCCATTTGAAATTCATAATCAAAATCAGTCATAGCTCTTAAGCCCTTTACAATTGCATTAATTTTCATCTCTTTTGCGAAATCAACTAGCAAACCTTCAAAGCTCTCTACTTTTATATTCGTAATACCGTCAAAAATTTCAGCTAGCATTTTTTCTCTTTCTCCAACTTCAAACATAGGATTTTTTTGTGGGTTGACAACTACTCCAACAAATACTTCATCAAAGACCTTTGAAGCCCTTCTTATTACTTCTATATGTCCATTTGTCGGGGGATCGAATGATCCAGGAATTAAAACTTTCATTTCTTCAATATTGTTATTTTGCTTTGTCCATAATTTTTTTCTCTATATAATTCTAGTCCGTTTGGGTAAACAAATTGGTCAGAACTTTTATGTCTATGAACCACAAGTTTAGAATTTATATTCATTAAATCTTGAACAACAATCAATTCGTTATCAATTTCACCATTAGAAGTTGAAAATGGTGGATCATAAAAAATAATATCAAATTTTTCATGTGATTGATTTATGTATTCACTAACTCTTGTCTCTAAAACTGTAAAATTCACTTCCATTTTTTGTAGATTTTTATTTATAATCTTTGAACATTTTGTTGATAATTCAATAAAAGTTACAAAATCTGCACCTCTACTTAATGATTCTATTCCTAATGAGCCAGATCCTGCATATAAATCCAGCACAGTCGAATTATTAAATTCATTCTGAAGTGAGTTAAATATGCCCTCTCTAGCTTTACTCATCATCGGCCTTGTTGAAGAATCGTTTATTGTCTCAATTAAATAACCTTTATATTTACCCGAAATTATTCTCATGTTGAATCTTCAATTTTTCCAAAATTTGGAAATAACATTTTTGCTTCATTATATAATTCATTTTTGATATCAACATCGTTATTATTTGAGAAGTAATCTTTTGAATTTTCAAGAATCTCATAATCAGTCCTCAAGTTTGCTATTTTTAAATCAGATAATCCAGATTGAGTTGTTCCTGTTACTTTACCTTCTCCTCTAATCTGGAGATCTAACTCTGACAATTTAAAACCGTCATCGTGTTCTTCTATAGCTTTTAACCTAGCTTGTCCATCAATTGTAATTTTTGAATTACTTTTACCTTCTGTGATATGAAAGATGCATTCGGACTGTTTTTTGCCTCTACCGACCCTTCCTCTAAGTTGATGTAGTTGGTTTAAACCAAATCTTTCAGCACTTTCAATAATCATTAAAGTTGCATTGGTTATATCAATGCCTACTTCAATAACAACAGTTGATACAAGAATATCTATCTCGCCATTTTGCATTTGTAACATTTTATGTTCTTTCTCATCTGGTTTCATTTTTCCATGTAATAGACCTACGTTGTAATCTTCAAATTCTGACTTGTAAAGTTTAAAAACATTTTCAGCAGCTTTTATATCACTATTTTCACTTTCTTCAATGTAAGGACAAACAACAAAAATTTGAGATTCGTTTTTTAAATGTTCATTAGCAGTTGCATAAACCTCTTTATTATCTTTTTTTCCTCCTGATAAAACTCTTGATTTAATCTTCTTTCTTCCAGGTGGAAGTTCATCAATAACAGATAATTCAAGATCTCCATATATAGCAAGTGCAGTTGTTCTTGGGATTGGAGTTGCAGTCATAACCAACTGATGTGGGGTGTAGTCATCATTATCAGTCAATTTTTTTCTTTGTTCAACACCAAATCTTTGTTGCTCATCGATAATTGCTAATCCTAAATTTTTAAAATTGACCTTCTCTTGTATTAAAGCATGAGTTCCAATTATTAATACAGGATCTCCCCTCTCAATAATTTGATAAATATTCTCTCTATCTTTAACAGATGAAGTTAAAAGATGAATATCAATATTAAAAAATTCAAGATACTTTCTAAAAGAAATCATATGTTGTTCGGCTAATACTTCAGTTGGTGCCATCAATGCAACTTGTTTTCCGTTTGTAATTGCTGCAGTAACTGCTGCTGCTGCAACAATAGTTTTGCCCGATCCAACATCGCCTTGCAGCAATCTCTTCATAGGAGAAGTTTTTTTTATATCGTTTAATATTTCATTTATACATTTCTTTTGAGATGGAGTTAATTCAAATGGAATTTGTTTTTGAAATAAATCGACGTACAGATTGTCTATGTTCATTTCAAACGCTTTTTTTTCAGAATTATATTGTGTTTTTGAGTGATTAAATAAGCTTTGTAAGTATAAAAACTCATCAAAAGCTAATCTTTTTTTAGCTTCTTTGTACTCATCAAAACTCTCTGGAAAATGAATTTTTTGATAACTGTCTATTCTCGAATAAAGAGAATGATCATTTAAAGATTTTTGATCAATTATATCTTTAATTTCTGGGATTCTTTTTAATGCTTGCTTGATACCATCTCTTAAAATTTTATTTGGCACACCATCAATTTTTGGATAGAAAGAAATAAATGATCCAGTCTCTGATAATTCTTGTTCAGATGAGAAAGTTTCTATAGCTGGATTTTTAAATTCTACTGTTCCCGTTTTTTTAACATCAGGAATACCAGCTACGGCAACAATATCATCTTTTTTATATCTACTTGCTATATATTGAGGTCCAAACCATTTAGCTCTTGCAATTCCTGTATCATCATTAATTGTTAAAGTCGTAATTCTTAATCTTGTTCTAGTCGTAAAAACAGATACATCAGTAATCTTTCCAAAAATTGTTATTTCTTTATCATTGTTTGGTGAAACATCAGAAAGATTCATAATCTGTGATCTGTCGTAATGTTTTTTTGGAAATAATCTAATAAGATCTGTTACGGACTTAATTCCAGATTTATGTAAAGATTTAACCCTTTTTTCACCAAACCCTTTTAACTCAGAAATAGGTATTTGATTTAAA
Organism: Candidatus Actinomarina sp.; assembly: GCA_045563315.1. Taxonomy (GTDB): domain Bacteria; phylum Actinomycetota; class Acidimicrobiia; order Actinomarinales; family Actinomarinaceae; genus Actinomarina. The sequence goes on from JBJKUD010000026.1 coordinate 23,925, forward strand.
TAATTTAAACTTCTATCGACCACAATAAAAACAATACCTAAAAAGATTTAAAATCAAAGTACCTAATAATTATTAGACAAGTTATAGTTATAATTGTATTTTAGAGGGAAACAATGTCAAACAGATGTCAAGTAACTGGAAGAGAACCACGATCAGGTAAACATGTGTCGTTTTCTCATAAAAGAAACCCTCGATGGTTTAAGCCAAATATTCAAACAAAAAAATACTGGCTAGCAAGTGAGAACCGCTGGATAAAACTCAAAGTAAGCACAAGAGGAAATAAAATTATTGACAAACGCGGTATTGAATCTGTTGTAAATGAAATAAGACTTAGAGGCGAAAAAGTTTAATGGCCCAAGGTGTCGTAAAAACCTACGATCCTAATTCTGGAAATGGAATTGTAGTTATTGATAGTGATAAAACCGAAGTTTACATAAAAGCTGGCTCCCTTAAAGGTTCAATATTTAGAACCTTAAGACAAGGTCAAAGAATTAATTTTGATATAAACGTTGAAGAAGATTTAAAAGTCATTACAAATGTCAAAATTGGTCAAGGTGGCTATTAAAAAAGTTAATGGCTGAAATAAATTTAGATCTTAATAATCAAAATATAATTGACGATTACTTTAAAGATTTAACTTGTGATGATTTTCAGGAATCAATTTTTAAAGGTGGTCAATCATTTGCTGATCAAGCACTATTTAATCTTGATATAAATGGGTATGCAAAAAAAAGAAACAACGTATATCCCTCTGATAAAAGAGGATCATCTTACTTATCCCCGTACATAAGACATGGTTTATTGAGTTTAAAAGAAGTATGGGATCATGTTGAAGGATTTAATTATGAAGACAAAAATAAATTTAGAGATGAACTTTTATGGCAGGAGTTCTCGAGACATCTGTACGCAATAATAGGTAGAAAAAATCAAGAATTTTTAAATTTTAATATAAAAAATGATCCAAACGAAGTAGTTGATTCAGAAAAAATGAATTGTATTTCAACGATAGAAGATGAACTTGAATCAACTGGTTATATGGTTAATCAAACAAGGATGTGGTATTCATCACATCAAATGTTTAGAACAAATCAAAATTGGTTAGAAGCTGAAAATTATATGTATCAACACTTAATAGATGGTTCGAGATTTGCCAACAGGCTCGGATGGCATTGGGTTATGGGTTCGCAAACAGGGAAAATTTATGGTTTTTCAAAATTCCAGGTAAAAAAAAGAGCATCAAAATTATGTAATGAGTGTGAATTAATGAACAATTGCCCAATAGAGAATTGGCCAGAAGTTTCAAGTATTACAAACAAAGATATCAACATAGATTTAAATATAGAAAAAAATTTTGGTCCACAATCAATACAAACTTCGAAAGATCAACCTGATTATGTATGGATTAACGGTGAATCATTAGGAGATGATGATCCAGCACTATCAAAATTACCCGAACTACCAGTAATATTTATTTTTGATGGAACCCTTCTAAAAAGTTTAAATTTATCAACTAAGAGAATAATCTTTTTATTAGACATATTGAAAGAAATTAGTCACAAAAGAGAAATAAAAGTATATTTAGATGATCCAGTAAATATTCTTATTAATAAAAAATTTGCATCAACATTTGCTCCTGTTCCAAAATACAAAAAAATAACCAATAAAGTAAAACCAACTATTGAATTTCCAGCAAAGAGACTTGTTGAACCAATTAATTTTTATCCAAGAAGTTTTTCCTCGTGGAGAAAAAAAACAAAATTTATATCATGAGAAGAAAAATTATTTTTTTTGTACTTTTCATACATAATTACACTTACATTTATTCGAAAGGACGAATAGGAAAGACTATATCTGATAGACCATGTCTAATACTTGAAACTATAGGAGCTAAAACTGGAAAATTAAGGAAGAATGTTCTGGTATTTCTCAAAGAAAATAATTCTATCTGTGTAGTAGCTTCAAAAGGAGGTAATCCGAGAAATCCTGGTTGGTATCATAATTTAAAAAATAACCCTGAAGCAAAGATACAAATTGGAAGAGATCGTTTTAATGTTTTAACAAAAGAAATTTATGAAGTTGAGAGAAATGAATGGTGGAAAAAAATGGATTATATGAATAATGGTATTTACGAACAATATCAAAAAAGAACAAGTAGGTCTATTCCAGTATTGTTATTAGAAATAACTTAGTCACAAAATGCGCCTAAGTCAGTTTTGTAATTTATTTTAGAAATATTCAAAGATTAAAGGCTTTTAAAAAGAGTTTTTATTTCAGTCGGATTTAATTTATTTACTATTAAATCTGCTCCAGACAATTGATCATGACTAAACATTCCTCTATCAATCCCAATAACAAAATTACCTGACTCTTTTCCAGACTGAATGCCCGTTGGACTGTCTTCAATAATTATATTTTTATTTGTTCCCAATATATCAATAGCTTTTTTATATATGTCACCACTAGGTTTATTTCTTACAACCTCATTGCCACCAATAACAAATTCAAAATATTTTATAATTTTTGCATCACTTAATTTAAACTCGAGAACTTCTTTGGGGGATGCGGAAACGCAAGCTTGTTGGATATCACCGCTGAATTCCTGAATACAACTTAAAGCATCTTTAAATAATATTTTTTCGGAAAATTCAACTCTCATAATTTTATGGAGTTCATCCATCGTTGACTCAAAGGTATCAATATCTACTAAATTTGAAAATTGCTCATGGATAAGTCTGTCATCAACACCAATAAATTTATCAAAATCTTCTAAAGGTAAATCAAGTCCTTTTGAGAATAAATAATCTTTCCACGCATAAGCATATGATTTTTCAGTATCCATAATTGTTCCATCACAATCCCAAAAGATACCCAACATGAGTTAACCCAATTTTGAATCAATGTCTTTTGCACTTTTTAATGCAATGCCATCTGATCCAGTAATTGACCAACTATTTGAGATACTAGATAATGCTTCGTCGATCATATTATCTAAAAGTTCAAATTTCGAATGATTCAAATTTTTCCATAGGTAAAGTGCATGGCTTCCTGGAATAGCATTAATTTCGTTTACATATAAATTATTTTCATGAAGTAAAAAATCATATCTATAAATTCCACGAGTAGGAATTAAATTATTTATTTTTTTTACTAACTTAATTAGATTTTCTTGTAAATCCTTGTCTAGTTCTGCAGGTAATTCTCTTTTAGAACCTTCAAGACCTCCGTTTTCAAGATATTTGTCTGAATATGAAAATAAAGTTTCATTTTTTATTGGTTTTTCGATCTCAGACACATCAAGCTTTGGAAAGTTTCTAACCCCAATTAAAAGATCTATTGAATTTTCAAGATATTTTTCAATTACTGCCCCTTTGGAATATAAATCAGAATTATTGACTAATCTTTTAGCTGTATCAATGTCATTTATGATTTCAACACCAATAGATGATCCTCCAAATCTTGGCTTAAGTATATGGTTTTCGTTAAATTGATTTTCTTCAAGATTTACTAATTTTTTGTCAATTACTGGTAAATTATTTTCCTTCATTAGGGAATAAAATGCATATTTATCCATACAAATTTGGGCTGATATTTGGTCTGGACCAGTATATTTAATGCCAAATATATCCAATAAAGACTGAAGCGATCCATCTTCTCCGGGTCCTCCGTGACAAGCGTTTACAACAACATCAAGGTCAATCTTCTTTCTTTTTTGGTAGAATCCTGGATTTTCATTAAATTTCAATTCAAGATTATTCTTAAATATCTCGTTATTATCCAAAAAATCTACGGATTCATTTTGATTGTCTACTAGGTACCATTTGTTATCTTTGGACCAATAAAGTGAGAAAACTTCATATTTCTTTGAAAGTATCCTTACACCCTGAAGCCCAGTAAGTATAGATATATCATGTTCTGGAGAGGGTCCTCCAAAAATAACTCCAATTTTTTTACTCATTAATATTAAGGATAGTGGTCAGGAAGATCATTCTCATACAAAACAATATCTTCTGATTTCACTACAGAATTCAAATAATTGACTGCTTCATCACGATTAGAAAACATTTGGTATTTAATATTATTTTCTTGAAAACCTGTTTTTAAGGCGTTCTTATTTGTATTACCAATAATTAATGCTTCATCGACTACCTGACTAGCCTCACTAGCAAATGCGTAATTGATAGCGAATTGATCACTGCCCAACTCAACCATTCCTGGAGTAACTAAATATCTAAGAGATTTATCATTTCCTAACTCTCCTAATGTTTCAATGCTGAACTCAACACCCATGGGATTTGAATTAAACGAGTTATCTATGATTGTATGTCCAAGATCACTTTTGAGAATATTTTGGCGATGCTTAGATTTATCTAAAGTATCTAAATTATTTATGTACTCACGTATATCTAAATCCAAAGCTAACATAACACCGATGGATAACGAGATCGAGAGTTGAAGTAATTTTGGTCCATTAATTGAACCTAGAAGATTATTTGCAACATATATGTCATGCTTGCCATCGTCATATTCAACACACACTGTAGCTTCTCTACTTGTAATTGAACAATCATAAACATTTTTTTGGTTTGTCCATAATCTTGCTTCAGTTAATAACATTTCATCATCACCATTTATAACAACAGAGCCAGCAAGTTCAACAATTTCTGATTTAGCATCTAAAATATTTTCTAATGACTTCATTCTTTCAAGGTGTACAGGTGCAATACCAGTAATAACAGATACATGAGGTCTCACCCATGAACAGATCTCTCTAATTTCTCCATTTGAATATGTTCCCATTTCAATAATTGCTAGCTCTTGATCAGCTTGAAAACTTTCATTAATTGACTTAGCAATTCCAAGGCGATTGTTGTAACTCTCTGGAGTAACAAATACATTATTTGATTTACCTAAAATCTGAGATAGTACATTTTTTGTAGTGGTCTTTGAATAAGATCCTGTGATTCCAATAACAGGTATTTGTGCAGAGTTTAATTTTTTTGAAGCATCATTAACAAAGTGTCTAGATCTATTCTTTTCGTAATTAAATAAAAATCTTAAAGATTGATCATATATGAAATGTGAGAACATATTTGCAGCTAAAGCTAATAAATAACCGTAACCCAGGGTAAAAGATGCGAGCGAGATTGAGATAACTAAAAAGAAATAAAGATAAGTAGCTCTTTTAAGTCTGTCAGTTCTTTCTACTTTGCTTGTACGCGGTTTAAAAGATAAACCTTTAGGAGTAACTAAGTTTATAGCGCTAATAAATATTGGAATATAAATTAAGAAGAGTGAGACTATGCAAAGTATTAGCGAAATAAAAAAGATAAATCTATTTAATCCTCGTGATCTGACCCAACGAAAGTAAAATTTTGACACGTAACCAGGTATGTAATGCTCTCTTTGAGCTATTCTCTCCCACCTGATTGAATTAATACAAGTTGCAATAGTTATTAAGGCTAAAGTGATTATGTAAACATAATTCATCTTTTTATTATCTCAATTATTTTTTCTTTTGATGAATTTAAACAAAAATGATTTTCTTTTAAAAGAATTGTTAGATCAGATTCAGGAATTATTTTATTTGCTATAGTTGCATTTTCAAGAGGAGCAATAACATCATATTCACCATAAATAAGATCTACATAAGTATTTATCTTTGGAAGAATTTCTGTAAGATCATGATTTACAGACTTCACTAAAGTATCTCTTAAATATGTATTTGCGTTTCTATAATCTTCAGATCCATAATTATTTTTTATCTTTTCAATCCTTTCATCGCTAATAATGTTGAATTTATTTAGAAATTTATAAATGTTGAATAAAGAAAAAGGGTTTTGCTGCAAAGGTGATCTTATAAGAGGTGATCCAATAACAACAATTTTTTTATAATTTTTTAATCGAGATAAATGAATTGCAATTGTGCCACCAAATGAATGGCCAACAATTATCTCTACAGATTCTGGTATTAAATCAACAAGATAATCTGCATAAAAATCAGGTGCAAAACTATGTTTAAACGGAATAGATTTTCCAAATCCAGGAATATCTATTGCTATATACTCAAATTCTTTTGAGATGTTATTCCAATCAGAACTTTTACCACCCCATCCGTGTAAAAAACAAATTTTTGGATCTTCAGAATTTACTTGTGCATAGGTCAAATCATCAGATAAAATTTTTGCAATCATTAGTTTAAATATTCTCCAATTGTGTCAATTGTTCTTATCTCTAACCCCATAAGATAAAGTAATGCGATACCCCAATAAAGATAATACTTCTCATTCATTTGAAATCTGTAGACATATAAAAATGTAAGAGTGAAAAGTACAACGACTGCATAAAATAAATAGAATGATCCAATATTCTCATTCAATGTATAAGTATAGGAAATAAGTAGAGATTGAATTATTAATGAGCTTACAGAAATAAAAATTAAAATATTTCCTATTTTTTTGCTTTGGTAATTTTTCAAGAAATTCATTGATAACATAACTGTTCCGCTTATTCCACAAATTGTAGCACTTAACGTTCCTATAA